>DATING010000650.1:0-5717 GCA_035474555.1 Longimicrobium sp.
GGCGGCGGTCAGTCCGCCTGGCAAGGCCGGATGCGCGAATCGCCGCAGGTGAACGTAAAGCAGTACGGCGGAATCGTGGAGCCCTCGGCCGCCAGGACGGTTCCCTCCGGGCCGCGGCGGTCCGCCACCTCGAAGCTCTCCACGTCCAGCGCGTCGACGTCCAGCATCAGCTTCTTCATCCTCGCCCCCTGGCTACGGGTGTCCGCCCTGCGGAATCCGCCGCGCGCGCGGCCCCGTGGGAGCGCACGCGCGGCGGCCGTGGTCACCCGGCGATCAGAAGCCTCGGCAGGCCCGGATCTCCGAGTCGCCGCAGGTGATGGTGACGCAGTTCGCCGGGCCCGTGAGGAACCCCGCGGCTCCCGCGACCGTCCCGCGCGCATCGCTGCGCTGCGCCGTCACTTCGAAGGCTTCCACCTCGAGCGATTCCAGGTCCAGGATCAGCTTCTTCATCGTCCCCTCCCCCGTTTGAAGTCCCTCGTCCCGCCGCCGTTTCCCTCGGCGGCTGCGTACTGTAAGTCATTGCAATCACTGTACCTAGAGATCAGCAATGGGCGAAAAAAGGAGGGCGCCGCTCGTTTGCGGCGCCCTCTTCGGCCGGGGTGGACATCGATCGGCCGGGATCGTCCCTGCTCAAGCCTGGCAGGCCCGGACCTGCGAATCCCCGCAGGTAAACGAGACGCAGTTGAATGGCGACGTGGGATACGAGTCGGCGCCGAGAACGGTGCCCCGCGCCTCGTGGCGCGGATCGGCCACGGCGAAGGTTTCCACCTCCAGCGTCTCCAGGTCCAGCATCAGCTTCCTCATCCTCGCCCCCTGTACGGGTTCCCGCATCCGGCCCGCCGTAACCCCGGCGGATCTTTGCGCGTAACCCGTTGCAACAAGCGCACCTGTACGCATCTGATCGTGTAACGCGGATACCGTCAGCCTCTACGACGTCCTTGATCCTCCGCCGGCAGTTTTCCGCCGACGCCCCGCGTGCCGGGTACAGCGCGCACCCCACCGAAGCAGCCCTGTCGGCATCCGAAGCCCGCCTTCGCGCGAAAACGGATGAGGAGCGCGAGGGGCGCCGCAACCCGCGGCGCCCCTCGTCATTCCCTCCCCCGATCCGTCAGCCGATCAGCCGAAGCTCAGACCAGGTTCTGCGCGACGGGCGGGTTCTGCGAGTAGTCGTAGAAGCCCTTGCCGCTCTTGCGGCCAAAGTAGCCCAGCGACACCATCCGCTTGAGCAGCGGCGGCGACGCGTAGCGCTTCTCCTTGTACTCGTCGAACATGATGCCGCCGATCTTGTCGAGCGTATCCAGCCCCACGAAGTCGCACAGCACGAACGGGCCCATGGGGTAGCCGGTGCCCAGCTGCATCCCCTTGTCGATGTCCGTGATGCTGGCCACGCCCTCCGAGAGCGCGCGGATGGCGTCCATCATGTACGGCACCAGCAGCAGGTTCACCACGAAGCCCGAGTTGTCCTTGCAGACGATGGGCTCCTTGCCCAGCGAGCGGGCGAACTCGAACGCGGTGTCGAACACGGCGGGATCGGTGGCGATGGTCTTGACCACCTCCACCAGCTTCATCACCGGAACGGGGTTGAAGAAGTGCAGCCCCACCATCCGCTCCGGCCGCCTGGTCGCCGCCGCCATGTCGGCGATGGTCAGCGACGACGTGTTGCTGGCGAAGATGGTCTCCGGCCCGCAGACCCCGTCCAGCGTCTGCCACATCTGGTTCTTGAGCGCCAGGTCCTCGACCACGGCCTCGATGATGATGTCGCAGCCGGCCAGGTCTTCCAGCTTCGTGGTCCCCTTGAGGCGGCCCACGATGGCGTCGCGCTCCTCGGCGGCCAGCTTGCCCTTTTCCACGGACTTGCCGAGCTGCTTGCCGATGCCCCCGATGCCACGCTCGCACAGCTCGTCACTGACCTCGCGCACCAGCGTCTCGTACCCCGCCGCGGCACACACCTGCGCGATGCCGCTGCCCATCAGCCCGCACCCCAGCACGCCGACCCGCTTGATCTCCGCCATTCTGCTCTCCTTGTAAGATGCCGTCCGCGCACGGGACGGGAGGTTCTGTTGATCGGTCTCGGCCCGGCGAAACCCGCCGTGTCACTCGCCGGCGCGCCACAGCCGGCCACACGCCTGGCGCGGGCGATCGGGATCGCACATGCGCATGGAGTCGCCGGAGATGTAGGCGCGAAAATGCTCCATCACCGGCCCCACCTTCCGGGTGTCGTCGTAGGTGATGACGACACGGGACGCGTCCATGATCTCGTACTCGCCCGTGAAGGTCGGCTGGCCGTCCATCCAGCTCACGAAGCGCCCGTCGCGGAACTCGAAGACGCCGGACGGCCCCTGCCAGCGCCCCTGCAGCTCCCGCTCGAATCCGCCGCCGCACGCGCCCAGCAGCAGCCCCGCCGCAATCCACCGTGCTCCGCGCATCGTCGCTGTCCAACGAGAAGGGGAAGAGGATGACGAACCCGGCTCAGCCGCTCCACGGTCCGCGCGGAGGCCGCGGCCCCCGCGGGCCGCCGATCCGGATGCCGAAGCCCCCGCCGCCCAGGGAGAAGCCCTCGCCTCCGAAAGGGCCGCCGCCACGCGGCGCGGGGAGCTTGAGCTCGTTGTGCTCCAGCCGGTCCAGGAACGACTCCAGCTTGTCCTGCGACGAGCTCTGCACGGCGCCGTAGATGCCGCGCATCCCCATGAACGAGCCCAGCAGCGCAGGCAGGCTCAGCAGGGCCAGCGGGTCGATGATGGGCGTGGCCAGCACGGCCGCCGTGATGCCCGCCGCCGCGCCCCCGCCGATGCCCAGCGCCCCGGCGGCCAGCCCCGCCCGCATGCCGCTGGTGTCGATGGACAGCTCCACCAGGCACGTCTCGTCGTCGATGGCGCTCACGGCCACGTCCAGCTGCGCCAGGTCCAGCGCCTGGTGCGACGCGCCGAACTTGCGCGTGGCCCGGCCGATGACGGCGCCCACCCCGGTGCCCCGCGCGTAGCGGGTGCGGTCGGGAAAGCGCCGCTGCACCACCATGTACTCGCACTTCGTCAGGTACTCTTCCAGCAGCATCCCCGTGGCCGCCGCGTTCCGCCGGACGGTGCGGGCGGCGCGCAGGGTGCTGGGCCCCATGGTCCTGGCCAGCAGCCCGCGCTCCTCCGGCGGCCGGCCGCGCACGTCGGTGATGGCGCGCCGCACGGTGGCCGGGTCCAGGCCCAGCTCCTGGCCGATGCGGATCACCTCCATCTCGGGGATCCCCTCGTCCGGCGTGCCGGCGATGGTCTGGATCTCCACGGCACGGCGGATGACCGCCTCCAGCTCCTGGTTGCTAAGGCGGCGCGCCGGCAGGCCGCCCCCCGGCTGGGGGGCGGCCTGCTGCGCGGGATATCCGCCGCGCTCGGGCTGGCCGGGTGGCGGCGCGTGGGCTCCGCTGGAGTCGGTCATGAGAGACGAGTGCCTAGTGCCAAGTGACAAGTGCCGAGTACCGGATTTCTTTTGCTTGGCACTTGGTACTTGGCACTTCAGTTTCAATCCGCCGCGATGGTCTGCTCGCCGGCGGCCGGGAACGCCTCCACCACGAGCGCGATGCCCTGCCCGCCGCCGATGCACGCCGTGCCCAGGCCAAAGCGCTTGCCCTGGCGACGCAGCTCGTGGAGGAGGTGCACGGTGATGCGCGCGCCGCTCATCCCCAGCGGGTGGCTCATGGCGATGGCGCCGCCGGACACGTTGGTGCGCTCGCGGTCCAGCCCCAGCTCCTTTTCCACGGCGCAGTACTGGGAGGCGAAGGCCTCGTTCACCTCCACGAGGTCCATCTGCCCCATGTCCATCTCGGCGCGCTTGAGCGCCAGGCGCGACGCCGGCGCCGGCCCGATGCCCATGTGCTTGGGCTCCACGCCCGAGATGCCCCACGACACCAGGCGGCCGATGGGCTGCACGCCGTTGCGCTGCGCGTACGCCGCGCTGGCGATCATCACCGCCGCGCCGCCGTCGCCGATGCCCGACGCGTTGCCGGCCGTGACCGTGCCGCCCTCCTTGAAGTACGGCTTGAGCTTGCCCAGGCTCTCCATCGTGGTCTCGGGCCGCATGTGCTCGTCGCAGGCGAAGATCGTCTCGCCCTTGCGGCTCTTGAGCGTGATGGGCGTGATCTCGGCGTCAAAGCGCTTCTGCTCGCACGCCACGCCGGCCAGCTGCTGCGAGCGGAAGGCGTACTCGTCCACCTGGTCGCGGGTGATGCCGTACTTCTCCGCCAGGTTCTCGGCCGTCACGGCCATGCTGCAGCCGGCGAACGGGTCCGTGAGCGCCTCCCACAGCATGTCCTCGTACAGCTTGCCCACGGGGCCCAGGCGCTGCTCGCCCCAGCGGGCGCCGCGGATCACGTGGGGCGCCTGGCTCATGCTCTCGGTGCCGCCGCACAGCGCCACCTCGGCCTCGCCCAGCATGATCTCCATGGCGCCGCTCACGATGGCCTGAAAGCCCGAGCCGCACAGGCGGTTCAGCGTGAGCGCCGGCGTCTCCTGCGAGAGGCCGGCCTTGAGGCCGATGTGGCGCGCCAGGTAGATGGCGTCGGCCGACGTCTGCAGCGCGTTGCCGAAGACCACGTGCCCCACGTCCTCCGCCGGCACGCCGCTCTCGGCCAGCGCGGCCTTGGCGGCGAACACGCCCAGGTCCGTGGCGCTGAAGTCCTTCAGCGATCCGCCGAAGGTGCCCATCCCCGTGCGCTTGGCGGAGAGGAAGACGACGTCCGTGTCCTTGCCCTGCGTAGCCATATGCGAATCAACCCCAGTGCGTCGTTTGATGGCGGAAGGGAAACGGGGCAGAATACCCGCCGAAGATCGTTTGGTCAAGCGGATTTCGGCACAGCGCGGGCTCGGCGCGGCGCGTGGGCGGTGAGCGGGATTCATTCCTTGACCGCCCAGCCGGCGGGGTGGCGAACCGCGGTTCTGGAGGTTCGGGCCCGGGAAGCGGGCAGCATTTCTGGGTTGCCCCCAATCCACCCATCCCCATCGACAACGAGAGACGATTCCCAAGAAGCGCATCCCGGTCGCGATCTGCGTCGTGCTCGCGCTGGCCGTCTCGCCATGCGGCAGCGATTCACCCCTATGCCCGATGCCTCCGTGCGACGCAGCCGGCGTTGACTCGACCACGGCGACGAGGTGATCGAGATCCGCACAAGAAGCCGTACCGGCCGGGCGATCCGTCGCCCGCCACCACGCCGGATCCACCCCTTTATCCGGCTTTCGCGGCGCGGGCACGCTCTTACGGATCGCGATCGTGTGGATGATGTGCCACGACAGTCATCCGCCTCCACCGCCACCAATCCACCCCTCCGAAAAAACGCGGATGGCCGTCCCCGTGCCGGCAGCCGCCGCTCTGCCAAGGATCCGCACACCCTGCTGCTCGCCGTCCGATCCGCGTCCGGTCGTCACGATGGCAACCATCCAGTTTCGGCAGCCGACTGAAGGACGCACCCGCCGGGCCCCGCGCCGCGTCCGCCGATCGCGGATTGGATGACGGCCTCGAGAAGGCCCGCGTTCCCCGGTAGATCGGTTGCTGCCGGCGAGGGACCGCATCCGAATTTTCCGAACGCAGGATATCGGCGGATGGCGCGGGAGTTTGCCACGGCACGGCGATCCACCTGATCGCGATCGGTAGACGCCGCCTTCGCTGGATGGTGGTGCATCGGATCCTGTGATGTGTTTTACCCGTTGCGGACGCGCGGGGGGCCCGTGACGCATCCG
>DATING010000651.1:0-4872 GCA_035474555.1 Longimicrobium sp.
CGGGCTGGACCGCGGGCTGAACGCGCTCCTGTTCTGGGTGCAGGCGCAGGACGAGGCGGGGCTGCTCGGGGAGGGAAGCACCCTCCTGGCCGCCACGCGCGGCGCCCAGCCCGTGTGGGGCAACGAGGCGCTGCGTCCGGGCCAGGCCACCCTCGCCGCGCTGCTGAAGGTCGTGGCGCAGGAGTACACGGGCGTGCGCGGCCGGGCCGTGGACGTGGACGCGCAGGGGTGGGAGGCCGCCGTCCTGGCGGAGGCCGGCCAGCTGCTGGCCTCGGAGGATGAAGGGCAGACGGTGGACGCGGAGACGGAGGTGGCGTACCGCGGCCGCGGGCGGTGGATCCCCTTCTACGGCGCCACGCCGGCGGACCCGCGCCCGGACGGCGGGCGCGTGCCCCTGCGCGAGGGCGGCGTCTACCTGGTGACGGGGGGCCTGGGCGCGCTGGGGCTGGCCCTGGCGCGTCCCCTGGCGGAGACGAAGGGCGCGCGGCTGGTGCTGACGAGCCGGACGGGGCTCCCCCCGCGCGACGGGTGGGACGCCTGGGTGGCGGAGCACGGCGAGGCGGAGCGCACCAGCCGCCGCATCCGGGGCGTGCAGGCGCTGGAGGCACTGGGCGCCACCGTGCGCGTGGCGGCGGCGGACGTGACGGACGCGGCCGCCATGCGCGCCCTGGTGGAGGACGTCCGCGCGGAGTGGGGCGGGCTGCACGGGGTGGTGCACGCCGCCGGCTCCCCCGCGGGCGGATTGATCCAGGTGAAGACGCCGGAGCGGCTGGCGGAGGTGCTGGCGCCCCGCGTGGCCGGTGCCCTGGCGCTGCACGCGGCCACGGCGGACGTCCCGCTGGACTTCACCGTCCTTTGCTCGTCGCTGAACGCCGTCTACGGCGGGCTGGGCGCGGCGGACCAGGCGGCGGCGGGCGCCTTCCTGGGCGCGTTCGCCGCGTGGAGCGCGCGCGACGGCCGCTACGTGGTCTCGGTGGACTGGGACGGCGCGGGGCACGCTGCCCACGCGGGGGCCCTGGCCTCGGCGGACGCGGGCGGCGAGTCGCCCCTCGCGAAGCTCCTGCGCTCGGTGGCGCAGGACGGCATCTCTGTGGAGGAGGCGGGGCAGGCCTTCGCCCGCATCCTGGAGCACGGATTCGGGCCGCGGGTGGCGGTGGCGACGCACGACCTCGCCGCCGTGGTGGAGCAGGCCCGCCGCATCACGCGCAAGCACGTGGAAGCGGCCCTGCGCAGCGGCCCGGCCGACGGCCTGCGCACCGTGCACCCCCGCCCGACGACCGCCGCCCCGTACGTGGAGCCGCGGAGCGAGCTGGAGCACACGCTGGCGGACCTGTACGGGCGGGTGCTGGGGATCGACCGCGTCAGCGCGGACGACGACTTCTTCGACATGGGCGGCGATTCGCTGCTGGCCACGCAGCTGCTCTCGGCCATCAACGAGCAGTTCCAGGTGGAGCTCCCCCTTCGCGCCCTGTTCGAGGCGACGACCCCGGCGCGGCTGGCGCTGGCCGTGGTGGAGCGCCAGGCCGCGTCCGTGGACGACGCGCTTCTGGCCCAGGTGCTCGCGGAGTTGTAGTCTTTGCGCGCAGCTGGCGTCGTTACGGTCGCCCCATCCGTCCCCTGCGCGCTCCGGTCCATGCGTACGATCCTGCCGTTCCTGCTGTTGCTGGCCGCCGTTCCCCTGGACGCCCTGCCGTTGGGGGCCCAGGAGAACGGCGAAGGGTTCACCGCGCCCCGCCGCGCCGTCCAGGCGGCGACGCTGGAGGGAGCGGTGCGCCTGGACGGGCGGCTGGACGAGGCCGCCTGGGCCGCCGCGGAGCCCGCCGGCGACTTCGTGCAGGCGTACCCGGAGGCGGGAAAGCCCGCGTCGGAGCGGACGGAGGTGCGCGTGCTGGCGGGGCCGGACGCGCTGTACGTGGGCGCGCGGATGTTCGACACGCGCCCGGACTCCATCGCCGCGCAGCTGGCCCGGCGCGACGCGTCCGGCACCTACTCCGACCGCGTGCTGGTGTACGTCGACGCGTACGACGACCGGCGCACGGCCTTTCACTTCGCCGTGAACCCGCGGGGCGTCAAGCAGGACAGCTACTACTCGGACGACACGCGCGAGGACGTCAGCTGGGACGCCGTGTGGGACGTGGCGACGGCGGTGGACTCGCTGGGATGGACGGCGGAGTTCCGCATCCCTTACTCGCAGCTGCGCTTTGCCCCGCGGGTGAGCGGCGACCGCGTGTGGGGGCTGGGGGTGATGCGCGACATCGCGCGGCGCGACGAGCGCAGCACCTGGTCGCCGTGGACGCGCAACTCGCCGGGGTTCGTCTCCGCGTTCGGCGAGCTGCGGGGGCTGCAGGCGGTGCGCGCGCCCACGCGGCTGGAGATCCTCCCCTACACCCGCGCCCGCCTGGAGCGCGCGCCGGGGGACGAGGCGGATCCCTTCTACCGCAGCAGCGACTTCGGCGCGGCCGTGGGGGCGGACGTGCAGTACGGCCTGCCCTGGGGACTGACGCTGACGGGGACGCTGAACCCGGACTTCGGGCAGGTGGAGGTGGACCCGGCGGTGGTGAACCTGACGGACTTCGAGACCTTTCTCCCCGAGCGGCGCCCCTTCTTCGTGGAGGGGAGCGACGTGTTCCGCTTCGGCGACGTGGTGGCCAGCAACTACTTCGGCTTTCCGCAGTACTTCTACTCCCGCCGCATTGGCCGGCAGCCGCAGCGGCCCGTGAGCGGCGCCGGCATCGCGTACGTGGACGTGCCGGAGCAGTCCACGATCCTGGGCGCGGCCAAGGTGAGCGGCAAGACGCGCGGCTGGTCGGTGGGGCTGCTGAACGCCTTCACGGCCCGCGAGGAGGGGCGCTTTCGCACGGCGGACGGCGCGTCGGGAACGCAGCCGGTGGAGCCGCTGAGCAACTACTTCGTGGGGCGGGTGCGGCGGGACCTGAACGGGGGGCGCACGGTGGTGGGCGGCATCGTCACGGCGGCCAACCGCGACCTGTCGGACACGCTGTTCGCGCCGTTCGTGCGGTCGGCGGCGTACGTGGGCGGGATCGACGCGCAGCACTCCTGGGGCAACCGGGCGTGGACGGTGAGCGGGTTCCTGGCCACCAGCCGGGTGCAGGGGAGCGAGGCGGTGATCGCCGGGACGCAGCGGTCCAGCGCGCGCTACTACCAGCGGCCGGACGCGGACTACCTGGAGTACGACCCCACGCGCGACGCGCTGGGCGGGCGCATCGGCGCGCTGGCGCTGTCGCACACGGGGAGCTGGGACGGCTCGCTGGTCTACCAGGAGGTGAGCCCCGGCTTTGAATCCAACGACCTCGGCTTCCAGGGCGCGGCGGACCGCCGCGCGTTCTCCACCTACCTGGGGCGCCGCATCAACCGGCCGCGGGGGCCGTTCCGCAACCACTCGTACTCGGCGTACACCAGCTACGAGTGGAACTTCGGCGGCGACAAGCTGGTGGGCGACATCGCGACCAGCCTGAACGCCGGGTTCAAGAACTTCTGGAGCGCGGGGCTCACCCTGGGCTACGCCACGCCGTACATGGACGACCGCCTTACGCGCGGCGGCCCGCTGGCGTACGGCGACCCGAACTGGCGGATCATCGCCAACGTGGGATCGGACCGGCGCAAGCGCCTGTTCGCCACCTGGAGCGGGTCGCACCAGCAGTACCGGACGGGCGAGGCGGTGAGCTCGCTCGGCACGGCGATCACGCTGCGCCCCTCCACGTCGGTGCAGCTGAGCGTGGGGCCGCGCTGGGTGCGCCTGGTGAGCCAGGGGCAGTTCATCCTGTCGCGCGCGGACTCGCTGGCCACGTCGACCTTTGGGCGGCGGTACGTGTTCGCGGACGTGGAGCAGTACACGCTGTCGCTGGACACGCGGCTGGCGTGGACGTTCCGCCCCAACCTGAGCCTGGAGGTGTTCGCGCAGCCGTACGTGAGCGCGGGCGACTTCGAGAACTACAAGGAGTTCCTGACGCCGGGCCGCTACGACTTCGGGGTGTACGGCGAGGGATACGGGACGCGGGAGACGCTGGAGAACGGCTTCCGGGTGGATCCGGACGGGGCGGGCCCGGCGACGGCGTTCACGGTGGGCGACCGGGCGGGCGCGCGCGACTTCACGTTCCGCAGCCTGCGGGGCAACGCGGTGCTGCGGTGGGAGTACCGCCCGGGGAGCACGCTCTTCTTCGTGTGGCAGCAGGTGCGCAGCGCCGAGTACCTGCGCGGCGAGCTGGATGCGGGCCGCGACCTGACCGGCGCCTTTGGCGAGCCCGCGCAGAACGTGTTCCTCATCAAGGCTACGTACTGGATCGGCGGCTAACCAGGCGGATCAAGCGGGCGCCTGCGCGCGAAGCGTCATCGTCATGCCGAATGGAATCATCCCCCGGCGCCCATCACGGCGCCCGGGGATTTTCTTTGCCCGGCACCAAACCTTGTTTTCCTGAGGGAGGCGCCGCCGATCCTCGCCCGTGCCGCCCCCCGTGGCGCCGACCGAAGGATCTCCTCGCCCGCGCCCGACCGCCGCCACCCCACTGGTGCCTCACGTTGCCGGGATCTTTCTTCGCGCCACCGCCCCCCGGTTGTTTTCCTGAGGGAGGCGCCGCCGATCCCCTCCCGTGCCGCCCCCCGTGGCGCCGACCGAAGGATCTACTCGCCCGTGCCTGACCGCCGCCACCCGGCTGGATCCTCGCATCGCGTCGTTTCCTTCGCCCGCGCTGCCATTCTGAACTCGACGTTGACCATCCCGGTCTCCAGCACAGGCAGGCTCTTACCGATCGCGATCAGGTGGATGCCGTGCATCGGCAGTCTTCCGCGCTGTGCGGCCAGTATCCTCTCCTGCGAAAATTTCGATCCCGTCCCCTCGCCGGCAGCAGCCGCTCT
>DATING010000652.1:0-3598 GCA_035474555.1 Longimicrobium sp.
GCCGTCCGCGTCCGTGGCGCCGCTGCCCAGCACGGTGCCCGCCTGCTCCAGGCGCACGGGAACGCCGGCCGCCGGGCGTCCGCGCGAGGTGTCCAGCACGTGCGTGGTGATCGAGCTCATCGGGCCTTCGGTGATTGGGGAGTGCGGGACGAGGTCAGGCGGAGGGCGCGCGGTGTCCGGCCGGCCGGTGATAAACCAGCCCGCAGACCGCGCCCACGGCCATGCCGAGCGTGATGAACATCAGCATGAAGGCGGCGTGTGACATGTGCCCGGCCCGCGGCTCGCGCAGCAGATACGGCGATGCGAAGAGTCCGCTCGCCAGCGCACCCGCTGCCATTCCCGCCAGCAGCCGTGCGCGAGTGGACGGATGCGTGCGGTTCCGCGCAAACCCCCGAAGGAGGAGGCCGTAGATTCCCCCTCCGAGGCCGAACAGGGCAGGCATCAGCGCCGCCGAAAGGAGGGTGGTGCGCCAGCGGAACACTTCGTCGAAGAGCCAGTGGCCCACCAGGCCGTTCGCCACCACGAGCACGGAAGACCAAAGTCCGAGGCGCACTCCCCCGAGCGTGTACCGCAGGAGGTGTTTCATCAAGTCGTTCCCCCGTTCAGGGTGTCGCGTCCGGGTCCGCCGCCAGCAGCTTTTCCAGGCGGATGCGGGTGATCTTGCGCTGCTCCTCCGCCGCCACGCGGAGCTCCGTCCCGGCGTCGTTCTCCAGCCGCGAGTGGAGCAGGGCCAGCATCTCGTCCGCGGAGCGGCCTGTGGCGCAGACGATGTAAATGTGCCCGAAGCGCGCCTCGTACGCCCGGTTCCCCTCCGCCAGCGCGTCGCGGGTGGCATCCGCCGCCGTCGTCATCCCCGCCTGCTCGCCGGCGGACCAGGCCTGCTCGCGCGTCGTCTGCCCCGCCTCGGCCTTGCGCTCGCCGATGCGCGGATGGCTGCGGAACGCCTCCAGCCAGTCCGATCCATCCAGTTCCCACCAGATCGAATCGGCGCGGGCGAGCAGCGCGTCCGCGTCGGGAAAGGGGCGCGCGTCCGCCATCCGCCGGGCCCACGCGCGCGAGCCGCAGCAGGTGAGCAATGCGCGCTCCGCGTCCTCCGCCGGCAGGGCGTTCAGCCGGGCCAGCCCGCTCATCGCGGCAGGGTGCCGAACACCCGCATGCGCGCCACGCCGCCGTCGGGAAGGATGCGCAGCCGCACGTGGGTGGCGGACTCGTGCGGGGCCAGGTCCTCGAACTTGTAGCGCGCGTGGGGCTGAAGCTTCGTTTCCGGGATCAGCGGGAACCACGGCGCCCGCGGATCGGCCAGCGCGTCCGCCGAGGCGCCGGGAAGGTGGATGCCTTCCAGCCCCATGGCATCCGGCGAGTTGCCCTTGAAGTGGTCCGTGTCGATCTCCACGCGGTGCAGCGCGCTGGGCGCCGCCAGCCGCACGATGCTCCAGTCCTGGCCGCGGCCCCGGCGGCGGCGGGTTTCCCATCCATCTCCCATGAACAGCGAGCGGCCGGGGAGGATGAGGTTCTGCCGGTGGCCGTAGAACATGTCGCTGGACGAGACCACCCAGCCGCCGTTCTCCAGCGCCGCCAGGTCCACCTCGCCCCCCGCCAGCGCGAACTTCGTCCACGAAGGGGATACGTGGCCGTGCACGCGCAGCCGCGCCACGCCGCCGTCGGGAAAGATGTTCAGGCGCAGGTGCGTGACGCGCTCCGGGTAGCTCACGTCGAGCGGGTTGCGCGCGTTGCCCTGGAGCGGGGTGCGCGGCAGCACCGTTTTCCACTCCGCCGCCTCCAGCTCCTCCGGCGTGGGGGTGCCGGGGAGGGCGCACCCCTCGATGGACGCCTCCTCGGGGTAGTTGCCGCGGAAGAACGACGTGTCGATCACCACCCCCCGCACGATCCCCGGCACGCCCAGGCGCAGGATGGCCCAGTCGTAGCCGGCGGTGCGGCGGCGGCGGGTCTCCCAGCCGTCCATCCACTTGCCGCGCTCCGTGTACGCGTCCTCGCGCCACTCGGGCGGGGTGGGCTTGAGCAGCGCCTCCTTGGGCGCGAAGAACTCGTCGTTGGCCAGCAGCACGGCGGCGCCCAGCCGCTCGGATGCCAGGTCCACCATCTCCTCGAAGATCGTCATTCCCGGCCGCGTAGAAGGATGTGTCCGGCGGGCCCGCCTTCGGTGTGCCCGCGCGCGTAAACCTGCGTTCCACGAACGTACGTCGCCCGCACCTGTCCGGAAAAGGCGCCCCCGGCGTACGGCGTGATGGAATGGCAGTGATACAGCTCCGTGGGATCCACGCGGAGCTCCGCGTCCGGGTCGAAGACCACCAGGTCCGCGTCCCGCCCCGCGGCGATGGCGCCCTTGCGATGCAGCCCCGCCAGCCGCGCCGGCGCCGCGCTCATCCACTCCGCGACGCGCTCCGGCCCCAGCCCGCGCCGGCGCGCCGCCGTCCACGTTACCGGCAGCCCCAGCTGGAGGGATGCGATGCCGCCCCACGCGCCGAAGAAGTCGCCCAGCTCCGGCCGCTTGAGCTCCGGCGGGCAGGGCGAGTGGTCGGAGGCGACCAGGTCGATGTCGCCCGCCGCGAGCGCATCCCACAGCGCGTCCCGGTGCGCGGCCTCGCGGATGGGCGGCGCGCACTTCCACGCCGTGGCGCCGTCCGCGATCTCCTCCGCGCTGAAGTGCAGGTAGTGCGGGCAGGTCTCCACGGTGATCGGCAGCCCCTCCGCCCGCGCCTGGCGCAGCAGGGGGAGCGCGTCCGCCGTCGCGAGGTGCACCACATGGACGCGCGTGCCGAACTCGCGGCACAGGCGGACGACGAGCGCGACGGCCTCCGTCTCCGCCGCGGAGGGCCGCGAGCGCAGGTAGGACGCGTACCGGCGCGGGTCCAGCGCCGCGCACTCCGCCGCGGCGCGCTCGAGGGGGCCCGGCAGCTCCGCGTGCACCAGCAGCGGCGCGCCGAGCTCCGCCAGG
Source organism: Longimicrobium sp. (assembly GCA_035474555.1). Taxonomy (GTDB): domain Bacteria; phylum Gemmatimonadota; class Gemmatimonadetes; order Longimicrobiales; family Longimicrobiaceae; genus Longimicrobium. The sequence goes on from DATING010000652.1 coordinate 2,957, forward strand.
ATGGGCATGGCCGCGCGCAGGTCCGCCTCCGCCACCCCCTCGAACTCGTCCACGCCGGAGGGGACCATGAAGCACTTGAAGCCCCAGGCGCCCGCCTCCCACAGCGGCCGCAGCTCCGCCGCGTTCCCCGGCACCACGCCCCCCCAGAACCCCACGTCCACGCGGATGTGCCCCGCCGCCGCGTCCAGCTTGGTGCGCAGCGCGGCCGCGCTGGTTGTGGCGGGGATGCTGTTCAGCGGCATCTCCACGATCGTCGTCACGCCGCCGGCCGCCGCCGCGCGCGTGGCGGATGCAAAGCCCTCCCAGTGGGTGCGGCCCGGCTCGTTGATGTGGACGTGCGTGTCCACCAGCCCCGGCATGAGCAGCGCGTCGCCCGCGTCGACGACCGGCACGCCCGCTATCGCCGCGTCGTCGTCGTAGCCGCCGATGGACTGGATGACGCCGTTGGCGACGAGCACGGATGCCGCGCGCACGCCGTCCGGCAGCACGACGCGCCGGCCGCGGAAGATCCGATCGGGAGGGGAAGGCATCAGGTGATGGGCCGGAGGGACGGGGGTCGGGAACGCGGGCGTGGACGGACGCACGGGACCGGGACAGAGCGAATGAATTCGCCGCAACAACCACACGATGTCCGCCTGCGCG
>DATING010000653.1:0-4900 GCA_035474555.1 Longimicrobium sp.
CTGATACATAATATGGCGGCAGACACCGCGGGCGAGAAGTCCCCAGGCTGCGTCCCCTCCCCACCCGGACGCATCCCCGCCCCGCGTACCGGCGCCGCCCCGTCGGCGGTCCCGCCCAGCCCGTCCCCTCCCGCACCGGAGCGATACCCCATGGCCGCGGTCCACCCCCGCACCCTTCGCGCGGCCGCACCCGCGCTGCTCGCCCTGGTCCTTGCCGCATGCGCCCGCGGCGGCGGCAGCGGCGGCGGCGACACGCCCCCCAGGGCGGAGCCCGGCGCCACCCCGCCGGCGGCCAGGGGCGGCGTCGCGCTGGGGACCGTTCCCGCGCTGCCGCCGGGGCTTCCCGCGCCCTACCTGTCCGGCGTGGTCCCCACCGTGGTGCCCCCGCGGCCCGACAGCGCCAAGACCCCGGAGCAGTCGCGCCCCTGGTTCGACGTGTTCTCGTGGCAGTCGTTCATCGCCCTCAACTGGCCCGCCAGCCAGACGGGCCGCGGCAACCCGCAGTCCCCCGCCGACTCGTCCGCGTTCCTGGACATGCAGAACGGCTCGCTCGTCGTCTGGGGAAGCTACAAGGAAAGCTGGGAGCTCTTTGCGCAGGGGAATGCCCGGCCCACGGCGTTCGACGACTGGAACGCGCCCGTGGAGCCGTGCGGCGGTCTGCAGCCGGGGCAAAAGGCCTTCACCTTCGTGTCCAAGGGCAACTCGCTCTTCAACCAGGCCGCGCAGTCGTTCTCCTTTCCCCTCATCGACCAGCGGGGGGGATACGCGCGCTACGAGATCCGCTACAACCGCCCCCAGTACGACACCATGCGGGGGCCGGACGCGGACAGCACGAAGTGGATGTACCTGTCGCGCAACTGGCAGGCGAGCTCCGTGTTCACCATGCCGGCCAGCGACAGCACGGGCAACCTGGGCAGCATCATGATCAAGGCGTCGTGGCGCCCCCTCACGGCCCAGGACGACACCAGCAAGTACTTTCGCGTGACGGCGCTGGTGGCCGCGTCCGACGGGGGGCAGCCGTGCCAGTCCATGCTCATGGGGCTCACGGGGCTGCACATCGCGCAAAAGCAGGTGGGCTTTCCCCAGTGGATCTGGAGCACCTTCGAGCACGTGAGCAACGTGCCTGGCACGGGCTCCCGGGCGCCGTACTCGTACAACAACGGGCTCGACACGCCGCAGTCCGCCCTGGGCTACTCGTACCGCCCGGCCACCATCGCCCTCACGGCCGACGCCACGCCCGTGCAGGTGAGCCGCGTGAACGACATCCCCAGCACCCCGGCCGGGTCCAGCACGCAGGACATCAACACCATCTACCGCGCCTTTTTGCAGAACACCGTCTGGAGCAACTACCAGCTGGTGATCACGCAGTGGCCCAGCGAGCCGAAGACCTCCGTGCTCTTCAGCCAGCGCGGCGTGTACCCGCGCGACGCGGGCTCGGCGTTCCCCGTGTGGGGCGCCACCAACACGGTGATGGAAACCTACTTCCAGGACCGCGGCACCGCGGCGGGCGCGGGCGGCAACTCGTGCATGAGCTGCCACTACCGCGCCGGAAACCAGGACTTCTCGTGGGGCCTGAACCGCCGCCCCCACCGGTAGCACACCGGTCCGCATCGATACGAGACAACGTACCCCAGCACGGGAGAATGACGGATGGCGAGCGACGGCTGGTGGATGTACCAGGGGGGCCCCGCCCACGGCGGCTACGTGACGGACACGCCCATCAACAGCGGCAACGCGGCGGGGCTGCAGATCCTGCACACGCTAGAGCTGGGCGGGCCCATCCTGTCCGTGCCCGCGGTGACGGACGGCTACGCGTACGTGGGCGTGGCCAACAACCATTCGCAGCCGGGAAGCAACGGCGGCGGCCTGTTCAAGGTCAACCTGCAGACGGGGGTGACCGAGTCGAAGTTCGTGTGGCCCATCGACCCGGGCCAGCGCGACTCGCACGGGTTTACGGGGATGGGGTGCACGCCGGCCGTGGCCGGCGGCAACGTGTACTTCGTGGGATTCGACGGCATCATGTACTGCGTGAGCCAGGCGGACGTGTCGCGCCCGGTGTGGACCACCAACCTGCGCTACGCGGACCCAAAGCAGAACCAGCCCGTCACCAACGACTTTCCCCCGCAGAACCCCACCCAGCGCCCGCCGGCGGCCGGCTGGTCGTCGCCGCTGGTGGTGGGCAACAGCGTGTACGTGGGGATGGGCGAGGGCGAGAACCCGGACCTGTTCGGCTTCGTGTACTGCCTGGCGGCGGACACGGGCAAGGTGCAGTGGATCTTCTGCACCAACCAGCTGGCCGACGGCAGGGACAACGCGCCCAACCAGATCCCCGCCCTGACCGTGCAGCCCGCGGGAAGCCAGCCGCTCGCCGGCTTTACCGCCGTGCCCTCCACGCCCACCTACCAGCAGCCGCGCGGCGCGTCGGTGTGGAGCGGCATCGCGTACGACAACGGGATGCTGTACATCACCACGGGCAACCCGGCCAACGGCGACAATGGCCTCCCCGCGCCCCTGGATCCGTGGACGGACCCCCACGCCGCAACGGACTGCACGCTCTGGCGGCTCCCCGTGGCGTCCGTGCCCAAGTACGCGTACTCGGTGCTCATCCTGGACGCCGCCACGGGCACCTTCAAGGCGCAGTACCTGCCCACGCAGGACAGCAGCTACCGCCCGTCGGACATCGACATCGACTTCGGGGGTTCGGCGGCCGTGTTCACGCAGAACGGCAAGCCGGTGGTGGCCGCCGCCAACAAGAACGGCACGCTCTTCCTGCTGGATGCCACGGACCTGACGCTGCTCAAACAGCGCCAGCTGCTGCCGTACGACATGGACGGGCAACGCATCCCGTCGGTGGATCCGCATCCCACGGACCAGAGCGTCAACCCCGTTACGCCGGACAACTGCGAGTCCGACAACAACCTGAACGAGAACTACTCCGGCCCGTTCGGGGCGCCGGCCGTGGACACGGACCGCGGCCTGATCTACGTGGGGCTGGGCGGGCCCAACTACCACAACGCGTCGCCGGGGATCGACTACCAGAGCACCCCGTTCATGCGCGCCGTGAAGTGGGACACGCTGGAGGACGCCTGGCCCATGGAGAAAGCCACGTTCAACCTGCCCACGGGCCCCGTGACGGTGGAGCGGTACACCAACGCCGCCGTGGCCACGCAGGAGAACCCCGGGTTCGCCATGTACCAGAACCCGGGCGAGGCCTGCATCGGCTCGCCGGCCATCGCCAACGACGTGGTGTTCGTGGGCACGCACAGCGTGTCGGTCTACGCGTTCCGCGCCGCGGACGGCACCCTGCTGTGGAGCGACACCCTGGGCTCGCAGACGGACGGCATCAACGGCGGATACGGCTACTGCATGGGCCCCGCGGTGTGGCAGGACTACGTCGTCGCGGGCGCCCTGGTGGCCGGGGGCGACGGTGGCGTGCTGCGCATCTACCAGCTACCGGCCGGGAGCGCCGCGTGATGCTGGAAGTGGCCGCGTTCGGCGTGCTGGCCGGGCTGGACAACCTGCAGGTCTCCGCCGCGCTGGGCGTCAGCCGTCCGCGGCGGGGGCGGCTCCTGGCCCTGGCCGCCGCCTTTGCCGCGTGCGAGGCGCTCATGCCGCTGGCGGGGCTGGCCGCCGGCGGGGTCCTGCGGCGATCGCTCCCGGCGCTGGAGACGGCGGGCCCCGTGGTGCTGCTGCTGTGCGGCGCCGCCATCCTCGTCCACGCCCTGCGCGAGGGCGACGCGCGCGAGGTGGTGGAGGGACGCTGGGTGCTGGGGCTGCCCCTGACGCTGAGCCTGGACAACCTGTTCGCGGGCGTGGGGCTGGGGAGCGCGGGGTATCCCGTCGCCGCCTCGGCGCTGATCGTGGGGATCATCAGCGGGGGGATGTGCCTGGCGGGCCTGTTCGCGGGCGCGTGGCTGCGGCGGTGGGTGCCGGGGCGCGCGGAGGTCTGGAGCGGCGCCTTTCTCGTCCTCCTGGCCCTGGTTTCCCTGGCGCGGGGGGCGGCGTGAGCGTGCTGATGGACGCGGATGCCGCCGTGGCCGGGCGCGTGGCGGCGGGGCTGCACTTTCCCACCAGCCTCGCGTTCGACGGCGAGGGGCGCGCGTACGTGGCGGAGAGCGGGCTGCCGTTCGGCGGGGCGCCGGCGGGCGGGCGTGTGCTCCGCCTGCGGGACGACGGATCGGCGGAGACGGTCGCGGAGGGGCTGCGTGCGCCCGTGAACGGCCTGGTGTGGCACGACGGCGGCTTCTACGTCTCCGAGGGCGGCTTTCCCGGCCGCATCAGCCGGCTGACGGTGGACGGCAAACGGACGACGGTGATCGACGGGTTGCCGGGCCGCGGCAACTACCACGTGAACACGGTCGCCGTCGGGCCGGACGGGATGCTGTACTGGGGGCAGGGCGGCATGACCAACATGGGGATCGTGGGGCTGGACGCCTACGACCTGGCCTGGCTCAAGCAGCTCCCCCATCCGCACGACGTCCCCGGGCTGGACGTGGTCCTCACGGGGGTGAACGTGGAGACGGCGGATCCGTTGGAGGGGCCGGATGCGCGCGCCGTGACGGGCGCCTTCGTCCCGTTCGGAACGCGGACGGAGGCGGGGCAGCGCATCGCGGCGGGGCTGCCGTGCACGTCCGCCGTGCTCCGCTGCCACCCCGACGGCTCGGGGCTGGAACGGGTGGCGTGGGGCATCCGCAACGCGTTCGGGCTGGGCTTTCTCCCCGACGGGCGGCTCATCGCCACGGACCAGGGGAGCGACGACCGCGGCAGCCGCCCCATCGCCGGCGTGCCGGAGCTGGTCTACGAGATCCGGCAGGGCGCGTGGTACGGCTGGCCGGACTTCGTGGGCGGCGTTCCCGTGACGGACCCGCGCTTCACCTCGCGCAGCGGCCGGGCGCCTGCC
>DATING010000654.1:0-6397 GCA_035474555.1 Longimicrobium sp.
CGGAGGCACAGCCCGAGACGGAGCGGCTAAAGCCGCCGCAACGACCGCGGAAAGCCTCACAAACTGCGTGAGGCTTCACCTGCTCGCGCGGGCGGAGTCCAGGCGCGACGCGGGCAGACGCGAGCGGCCCGGGCGTACATCGGGCAGGCTACGTGGCGCGGAAGCGGGCCGCCGTCCTGAGCGGCTAAAGCCGCCGCTGGGAAAGCGGCAAGCCCCGTCTCGGCTCGCTGCGCTCGCCGAACGGGGCTTCAACTGCCTTACCTGCAACAGCATACGTCACCGGTTCGGCGGCCGAACCGCATGCACGAGCTTCGCCCGTGTGGTGTCCGCGCAGGCAGACAGCGTGAAGTTGTAGCCGCGAATTGATTCGCCCCTGTGGGGGGGGCGGCCAACGTGCAGGAGCCCCACCCACGCCAACCAGCCCGAACCCCGCCCCGGTGCACACCGGCTGCCGGTGCACGAGCCGTCGGCGAAGGCCGACATTGCGGGTTCATTGCCGCGAATTCATTCGCCGGGCCTGGCTGGATGCAAGCCAACTCGCCGGAGCCCCGCCCGCCACCACCGCCCGAACCCCGCCCCGGTGCACACCGGCCGCCGGTGCACGAGCCGTCGGCGAAGGCCGACATCACGTTTTCGGTGCCGCGACTTCAGTCGCCGGGTCTCGGGCTCGGCCTCCAGCGTCCATCCGATCCATCCATCCCATCCACCCACCCGAGAGTGCGAACGGCCGAATGCGAATGGCCGAATGCCGAACGGCCCTCCCCCGAAATCCCGGAGGAGGGCCGTTCTCGATCGCTGAATTCCGTCGGCCAGAGCGTGCCCGCCGCGGCTCAGACGCCGTTGGTCGTCTTTCGGCCGTTGCCCCCCAGCTTCCAGATCCGGTCCGCGTACTCGCGCACCGAGCGGTCGCTGCTGAACCAGCCGCAGCGCGCCACGTTCAGGATCGCCTTGCGCGTCCACGTCTCCTGGTCACGCCACGCCTCGTCCACCTGCGCCTGCGCGGCCACGTACGCGTCGAAGTCCGCCAGCACCATGTACGGGTCGTGGTGCAGCAGCCCCTCCACCAGCGGCCGGAACAAGCCCGCCTCCTCCGGCGACAGCGCGCCGGACGCCACGAAGTCCAGCACCCGCCGCAGCCGCGGGCTGCTCTCGTACACCTCGCGCGGCCGGTAGCCGGACGCCGTCTTGGCCTCCACCTCCTCGGACGTGAGGCCGAAGATGAAGGCGTTCTCGCGCCCCACCCGCTCCACGATCTCCACGTTGGCGCCGTCCAGCGTGCCGATGGTCAGCGCGCCGTTCAGGGCGAACTTCATGTTGCCCGTGCCGCTGGCCTCGAAGCCCGCCGTGGAGATCTGCTCCGACAGGTCGCTGCCGGGAAAGATCCGCTCCGCCAGGGAGACGCGGTAGTCGGGGATGAACGCCACGCGCAGCAGCCGCCCCGCCAGCGGGTCCGCGTTCACCGTGCCGGCAATGCGGTTGATGAGCTGGATGATGAGCTTGGCCGTCCAGTACGTGGGCGCCGCCTTGCCGCCAAAGAGCACGGCCCGCTGCGGCACGTCCAGGTGCGGCGCGTCGCGCAGCTCCAGGAACGCGTCCACGCAGCGCAGGGCGTTGAGCAGCTGGCGCTTGTACTCGTGCATGCGCTTGATGTGCACGTCCATCATGCTGCGCGGGTCCACCTGCACCCCCGCCTCGTCGCGGACGAGCGCCGCCAGCTGCCGGCGGTTCTCTACCTTGACCCGGCGCCAGCGCTCGCGGAACTCCGCGTCCTCGGCGTGCGGCTCGAGCTGCGAGAGGACTTCCAGGTTGGTGATCCACTCCGCGCCGATGGCCTCGGTAATCAGCTCCGACAGCCCGGGGTTGGACTTGAGCATCCACCGGCGCTGCGTCACGCCGTTGGTCACGGAGGTCAGCCGGTCCGGCCACAGCTCGTGGAAGTCGCGGAAGATGCGGTCCTTGAGGATCTCCGTGTGCAGCGCGGCCACGCCGTTGGTGGTGTGGCTGCCCACGATGGCCAGGTGCGCCATCCGCACCTGCCCGCCGCCCAGGATGGCCATCCGCTCCTCGCGCGCGAAGTCGCCCGGGAACTTCTCCTGCACCCGCGCACGGAACCGCCGGTCGATCTCGCGGATCAGCTCCAGGTGGCGCGGCAGCAGGCGGCTGAACAGGTCGATCCCCCACGCCTCCAGCGCCTCCGGCAGCACCGTGTGGTTGGTGTAGGCGAAGGTGTTGCGGGCGATGTTGAACGACTCGTCCCACTCCAGCCCGTGCTCGTCCATCAGCAGCCGCATCAGCTCGGGGATGGCGACGGCGGGGTGCGTGTCGTTGAGCTGGATCTGCACCTTGTCTGCGAAGTCCGCGAAGGTGCTGCGCTCCGTGAGGTAGCGCCGGATGATGTCCTGCAGCGTGGCGCTGACGAAGAAGTACTGCTGCTTGAGGCGCAGCTCCTTGCCCTGCCCCGTGTCGTCCGGCGGATACAGGACCTTGGAGATGGTCTCCGTCTGCGTCTTGCTCTCCACGGCCCGCACGTAGTCGCCGCGGATGAAGTCCGTGAGGTCGAACTCCTCCGTGGCCTTGGCGGCCCACAGGCGCAGCGTGTTGACGGTGTTGTTGCAGTAGCCGGGGACGGGCGTGTCGTACGCCATGGCCAGCACCTCGCTGGCGTCCATCCATTCGTAGCGAATGCGGCCGTCGGCGTCCGGGCGCCCCTCCACGCGGCCGTAGAACTTCACCTTGTAGGTGCGGTCCGGCCGGGCGATCTCCCACGGGTTCACGTCGTGGAGCCAGTTGTCCGGCTTTTCGACCTGACGGCCCTGGTCGTCCACGCCCTGGCGAAAGATGCCGTGCTCGTAGCGGATGCCGTAGCCCGTGCCGGGAAGCTCCAGCGTGGCCATGCTGTCCAGGTAGCACGCCGCCAGCCGCCCCAGGCCGCCGTTGCCCAGCCCCGCGTCGGGCTCGCGCTCGCGCAGGTCCTCCAGGCGGTAGCCCAGTTCCTCCAGCGCCTCGGCCGTGGCGCCCTCCAGCCCCAGGTTCACCAGCGCGTTGCCCAGCGTGCGCCCGATGAGGAACTCCAGGGACATGTAGTAGACGCGCTTTACGTCGCGGTGCTGGTAGCGCGCGTTGGTGGTGGCCCACCGCTCCGCCAGGCGGTCGCGCACCACCAGCGCCGTGCTCACGTACACGTCGCGCTCCGTGGCCGAGGCACCGTCGCGCGCCAGCGTGTGCCGCACGTGCGATTCGATGTCGCGCTTCAGGGCCTCTACCCGCGTGGTGCGGCGGCCGGCGTCGAGTGTCTGCATGGATTTGATCTAGCTGGATGGCTTATTGTAACTAAACCTAACAATTCGATGGCCGGTCCGGAAGCGGTGATGCGATTCCGCGCCCGCGGAGCTCGTCCGTTTGGATCGGACGACGAGCACCGACCTCATCGGCGGGAGGCGCCCGGCGTGCGGCAATGCCGGTGGCTTTCGCACGGAAGCGGCCGGCTTTCGCAAACGCGTGTTTACGTACGTGGGAGGTCGTACCGTTGGCGGGGGGTGCCGGTTCCATGCTCAGGGCCGCCCAAATTACGACACGTGCCATTTGTGCGACAGGGTCACCCCTCCGCGCGGTCCTGTGACGAGCCCGCCCGGGCCCCCTCCGCGCGCGGCCCGTCGCGGTCCGCCGAGCGGCGGCAGGGGAGCGAGAGCAGGAAGCGCGATCCCTCCACGCCGTCGAACTCCGCCCATGCCTCGCCGCCCAGCCCCTCGATGGTCTCGCGGACGATGCTGAGCCCCAGCCCCGTTCCCTCCACCCCCGTGATCGTCCCGTGCGCGCGGTAGAAGCGCGAGAACAGCTTGGCGCGCGCGTCCTCGGGCACGCCCAGGCCGTTGTCCTCCACGGCGATCACGAGCTTGCAGTCGTCGTCCGTGCGGCGCACCTCGCCGGACACGCGCACCCAGCGGTCGTCCTTGGCGGGGTCGGCGTACTTGATGGCGTTGGAGACGTAGTTGGTAAGGCACAGCTCCAGGGCGCCGGCGCTCACCTCCATGTCCGGGAGCTGCTCGATGCGCACCGCTACGCCGCCGGCCTGCGACATCTCCCGCAGCTGGCGGCACACCTCGGCCGCGGCGCGCTGCAGGGGAACGTTGCGCTGGCGGCGCGAATCCACGTCCATCCGCGACAATTCCAGCAGGTTCTGCAGCACGTCCTGCATGGCGTCCGCGTTCTGCGTCACCATCGTGGCGAAGCGCACGCGGCGGGCGGGATCGGCCGAGATCTCGGGGTCCTCCAGCAGCTGCCCGGCCCCCAGGATGCTGCCGATGCGATTCTTGAGCTCGTGCGTGACCATGCGGTTGAAGGAGCGCAGCCGCTCCTCGCGCTCGCGCACGGCCTCGGCGGCCAGGCGCAGGTACTGCTCCGTGCTCAGCTGCTGGATGACGGCCACGGCGCGGAACAGCCGGTGGGCGCAGGCCAGGAGCTCCGCGCGCGTGCACGGCTCCTCGATCTCGTCCACCGTGCGCGCCAGGAACTGGAAGAGGACGCCGCCCAAGATCTCGTATTCCTTGAGGATCTGGTGCGCGTCGAACCCCTGCGACCAGCGCAGCTCGCCCAGCTCCAGCGCCTTGCCGATGACGGGCGCGTCGGCAGTGATCTCGTCGGCCGGGTCCTGCAGGTAGTCGGCGATGCGGTCCATGAGCAGCGGGACGTGGTCCAGCAGCTCGTCCGTGGGGAATACGCGGTTGGGGTCCATGTCCACCCGCGCCACGATGCGCTCCAGCCACCGCCGCGTAAGCTCCTCGCGGTTGTCGCGCATCCGCCTGGCCAGCTCCGCCGCCAGCGTGCAGTTGGTGTTGATCTCCATCCGCTTTCTTCGTGTCCGGCCCGGTCAGGGGGTTCGCCCTCCCGAAGCACGATGCGCGCCACCCCCCGCCGGGGCCCCTTTCGTCCGCCGTCACACCGTACAGGGATCGTCCAGCGTTGACCGGTGAAAGGTATGGAACCTGCGGCACGATCTGGGAGCAGATGACATCATCCTCGCGGGGGCGTAGTGGCGGTTCGCAGCTTTCAAGATCCCGAGGGCCGGGAGTGGAGCGTCTGGGACGTGATCCCCAGCCGCAAGTCGGACCTGTTTCTCCCGGCCACCATGGCGGATGGGTGGCTGTGCTTCGAGGCCTCGCACGAGAAGCGGCGGCTGCACCCGTATGGCGGGGAGTGGGAGGCGATGGACCCGGCGGCGCTGTGGGAGCTCTGCCAGCGCGCGGACCCTGTGAAGCCCCGCCCGCCCCGCCCCGCCGCGACCCAACCGCACGCCGAGACCGAACCCACGTGACGCACGCCGATTCCACGCGCACGCCCCCCGCGGACCCCGCCGATCAAGAGGATGCCGGCGCGAAAGGCAGCATCCGCGACCGCTCCGTGCGCGAGGTGGTGGAGCGCACGCGCGACGTGATCCGCAAGACGCGCGAGCTGCTGGACAACTCCCGCGAGCTGCTGGACCGCGTGCGCCACCGCGACGGCGACCGGACGGACGACCCGGCGGAGAACACCCTCTCGGCGGAGGACGACGCGCCCGGCGAGCACGACGCGGACGAGGGGTCGGACGACCACGCGGGGGTGGACGCGCGGCCGGTGGACGGGCGGGCGTAGGGGCGGGTTTCGCGGGATAACTGCGGGCTAGCGGGGGTAACGGCGGGCTGGCGGGGAGTAACTGCGGGTTACAGGGGACAGGTTACAGGGGACAGCCTGCAACTGCATCACAGGCGGCGGGGTCGCCGGGAGGCGGCGCTCCCGCCCCGGCGATTGAAATCGCGGCACCGAAAACGTGATGTCGGCCTTCGCCGACGGGTCCGGCACGGGAGAGTGCCGTGGGGGAGACGGAGATCCGGCGGCGTAGGTCCGGCACGGGACAGTGCCGTGGGGGAGTGGCCGCCATCGAGACCCGGCGATTGAAATCGCGGCAACGAAACCGCGATGTCGGCCTTCGCCGACTGGTCCGGCACGGGCGAGTGCCGTGGGGTAGGCGGAGATCCGGCGGGGGAGTCCTGCCGGGCGCCGTCCGTGGTGATCGAGGGGAGAAAATGAGAGCGGGCGGGGATCAATCCCCGCCCGCCATCTTTTCTGCCGGGACCGGTGCCTCGGTGGGCTGGAGAGGCGCAGCGTGCACGGGGCTCGGGATGAAGACGGCCGCGTGCGCGGGCACCTCATCCCACGCGACGTCGAAGCGGTCGGCGGCCCACGCGGCCACTTCGTCGACCTCCTGCTCGTAGCTGAACAGCGCCTCGGCGTAGCGCGCGGCCGTGTCGTCGTCGTGCAGGGGGACGGGCGAGCACTCCAGCGCGAAAGTCCAGTCCGGCGCGCCTGGATCCGCTGGCGCGCGCACCACCTCGAGCACGCGCACGAACGCGGGCACCCCACG
>DATING010000655.1:0-1970 GCA_035474555.1 Longimicrobium sp.
CCCGCGCAGTTTGCGGGAGGGGGTGGCGGGCCCTAGGGCCTCGTCGGGGGAGGGCCCGCGGGAAGGCGCAGGACCGGGAGCTCGCGGCCGGCGGTAATCCAGGCATCCAGCCCGTTCCAGGCGGCGAACCCGTCATCGGAGCGGGGCTCCAGCAGGGTAAAGGCGAGGCGCGCCAGCGGCTGGTCCATGGGCACCATCAGCGTGCCGGGGGCGATCGGCCGCGTCACGCGCTCCCATCTGCCCCAGATGCGGCGCTCCTGGTGTCCCTGGAAGGCGCGCGGCGCCACGGACGAGGAATCCACCCGGAACACCTCCACCTCGCGCGCGCCCGCATCCGCCGGGACCACGCGCACGCCGTGCATCCGCAGGCGCGCCACCAGGCTGTCGGCGCCGGGAGCGAGCAGGTAGGCGGCGGGCGCGGCCTCCACGTCCACGGGCTCGAACGCCTGCCACTCGGGCATCCGCTCCTCGCGCACCACGTCCGCGCGGCGCAGCATCATGTGCCCGTCCACCGGGCTCGGCTCCTCCACCACCTCGCCCATCAGGATGGTGGTCTCGCCCGTCTGCCGCAGGCGCGCGGTCAGGGCCAGCGGACGGCCGCGCACGTCCTCGCGATCCGCCGCTTCCGTCGTGCGGCGGATGCGGGCGGCGTTGGCGCGGGCCCATCCCAGCGTCGCATCCACGAAGTCCTTGGTCACCCGCACGCGCTCCTCGAAGGTGAGGTACGCGTAGGCCTCGCTCAGGATGGCGAAGCGGTTGCGCAGCCCGGCGTACTGCGTGCCGAAGCGCGGCCGGTGGTCGTAGCTGTACCAGCCGCGCGGCGTGGACGCGCTGCCATCCTCCGCGGACGGCACGTTGCCGTAGTAGTACATCCGCCACCCCTCGTCGCGCCGCAGCGATTCCGTCATGGCGGGGAGCCACTCGCGGCGCAGGATGCGGTCGATCTCCGCGGGCGTGTTGGGATGCAGCGGCGGCGCGTACGTCAGGTGGTAGCCGTGATACGTGCCGTTGGTGGTGTGCAGGTCCATGATGACGTGCGGATCGTACGCCGTCAGCATCGCCACCAGGCCGCGCGCCTCGGGGGACTCGAGCTTGGTGTGGTCGCGGTTCAGGTCCAGCCCCTGCGCGTTGGGGCGGATGCCCATCCCGCCCACGGGCCCGTGCTGCCGCGGCCGGTTCTGCGGGTCGATGCGCTCGTTGCCATCCGCGTTGTAGATGGGCGCGATGAGCAGCACGAGCGAATCGAACATGGCTTCGTGCCGGCCGGCGGCGATCTCGCGGAGCAGCATCTGCAGCGCCTCCTTTCCCTCCACCTCGCCCGCGTGGATGTTGCCCTGCAGGTAGACCACCGTCTTTCCGCTGGCCCGCACCCCCTCCGGCGACGCGTCCGCCACGTGCCCCACGATGGCCATCGGCAGGCGGCGGCCCTCGTTGGTCGTCGCGAACGTCGTCAGGTGGATGCGCGGCGATGCGGCATCCACCGCCTCCATGAACGCGACCACCTCGTCGAAGCGGCTGGTCTCGCGATAGTCCGTGCGCTCGGCGCGCGTGGTGAGCGAATCGATCATGGCGGGGGCGGCGTCCGGGGCAAAGCGGCCCTGCGCGCAGCCGGAGGCCAGGCCGGCGATGAGCAGCGGGGCGATCCAGGGGAGGCGGCGGTGCATCGCGCGTCCGGGTTCGGGAGATGGGGGCGGCGAGATGGGGTGATGCTGGGCAAGGTAGGGGATGCGGGGCGCGGAGCAAGGCGGGGGGGCAGACTCTCGACACGGGCAGGCTTTTACGGCGCCCGCTTCGCGGAGCCCCTCACCCCCCGGCCCCCTCTCCCGCAAACTGCGCGGGAGAGGGGGAGACCTTAGGATTACCCCGGCTTGGTGGACACCAACATAAGCCCGTAGGTTACGGGCAGGAGGTGACACATGGCCGAGAAGCGAAGGCAGTTCACACGCGAGTTCAAGCTGGAAGCGGTGCGG
>DATING010000656.1:0-2168 GCA_035474555.1 Longimicrobium sp.
CCCTCCCCCGCGCAGTTTGCGGGGGAGGGCCGGGGAGGGGGGCGCTCCGCCGCCGCGCGATCCATCCTCCTCCGTCGCGTCTCCTCTACCGCGTCTTCGAATCGTCGCGGCGCCGGATATCGCGGAGGAGGATGTCCAGCACCAGCACCAGTCCCAGCGCCGCGGCCAGGAGAAAGAAGAACATCGCGATCCCCGGATAGCCCAGGAAGGTGAAGGTGGTGGGGATGCGCATCATCATGGCGGCGCCCAGGATGAGCGCCGCCACCACGATGCCCATGGCGATGCGGTTGCTCATCTTCTGCATCCCCTCCAGCAGCCACGCGTCCTCCACCACCCGCACGCGCACCTCCAGCCCGTTGTCGGAGACGTGCTCCAGCGCCCGGTTCACGCGGCCGGGGAGCTTTTGCACCAGCTCGTTCATCTCCAGCAGGTTGGCGAACACGCGGCCGGGCGAGGCGTTCTTCAGCATCCGCCGCCGCATCATGTCCGACGCGTTGCGCTGGATGGCCGCGTTGGGATCGAACGCCGGGTCCAGCGTGCGGCCCACTAGGTCCAGCGCCAGCAGCGCGCGCCCCAGCATCGTCATCTCCACGGGAAGGCGGATGCCATTCTCCGCGGCGCTGCGCGTGACCTCCAGCATCACCCGCCCCACCTGGATGTCCTTGGCGGACGTGGTCGTGGCGAACTCGCCCACGAGCGTCTTTACGTCCGCCGTAAAGCGGCCCTCGTCAAAGTGGTCGCGCCTCTCGCCCGCCTCGATGGTGGCCTCCGCCGCCTCGTCGCCGCGGCCCTCGCTGATGGCCAGCACCATCCGCAGCAGGTGCTGTTGCAGGTCCGGGCTCAGCGTGCCCACCATCCCCAGGTCCAGCAGGGCGATGCGGCCGTCGTCCGTGAGAAAGACGTTGCCGGGGTGCGGGTCGGCGTGAAAGAAGCCGTCCACGAGGATCTGCTTGAGGTAGGCGCGGAACAGCTCCTCCGCCAGCGCCTGCCCGTCCGCCTCCATCCGCGCCAGCGGGCTCAGCTTGCTGATGTTGCGCCCCCGCACGTACTCCATGGTCAGCACGCGCCCGGTGCTGTAGTCCTCCACAGGGCGCGGCACGATGATGCGCTGGAACTCCTCCAAGTTCGCGTCCAGCGTGCCCATGTTGCGTGCCTCGCGGCGGTAGTCCAGCTCGCTCATCAGGGTGCGGCGGAACTCCTCCAGCACGCGGGCCGGCTCGTACTTGCGCCCCCGCTTGGTGTGCCGGTCCATGAACTCCACCACGTCCTCGATGGCGTCCAGGTCCTGCACGATGGCTTCGCGGATGCCGGGGCGCTGCACCTTGACGGCCACCGTGCGTCCGTCGCGCAGGACGGCGCGGTGCACCTGGCCCAGCGAGGCGGCGGCCAGCGGCGTGCGCTCGAACTCCTGGAACGCCTTGCTGATACGCACGCCCAGCTCTTCGCTGACGATGCGCTCGGCGTCGTCGCCGGGGAATGGCTCCACCTTGTCCTGCAGCCGGCTGAGCGCGGTGGCGTAGGCGGGGGGGATGAGGTCCGGGCGGGTGGAAAGGAGCTGGCCCAGCTTGATGAAGGTGGGCCCCATCCGCTCCAGGTCCGTCGCCAGCTCCTCGGCCTGCGCGGGCTGGTCCGCCGGCGTCTCCACCTCGTCTTCCAGCGCGCCCTCGAGCCCCGCGGAGCGCACCAGGTCGCTGCGCCCGTACTTGTAGGCGAGGCGCGCCAGGTCCTTGTAGCGCTTCAGGTGCTCGGGGCGCAGCGAGATGCCCATGTGGCCGTCTGGTGGATGCGGATCGGGAGCGGTGCGTGTCGATTTCACCCCGCACAAGCGCAGAAAGCGTGCGCGGGCAAGGGTTTACAAAGCTTGTACGTAGGGTGGATCGTGGGATGCGGAGGACGGAATCGGGACGGGATGCGTCCAGGATCGATGCGTCACCGGCGCCGGTGAGCGTTGCGTCCAGGCTCGACAGTGGCCGTTCCTGGTCGAACGGTTCCACGGCGCACCGGCGGGTGGTCCGTCCGTAATGCGATGAACGAGCGTCCAGCACGGCCGGCTTTTACGGATCGCGATCAGGTGGATCTGTGCCTGGGCGGATTTCCGCGCCGTTGGGCCGGTATCCTCTCCTGAAAAAAATTTGGATGGCCGTCCCCTCGCCGGCAGCAGCCGCTCT
>DATING010000657.1:0-4011 GCA_035474555.1 Longimicrobium sp.
GACAAGATTGCCCGCGGCGGCCCGGCGGGAAAGTGCACGCACACTTCCCGACGATGAGGGGAACCCCAGGGCCCTGGCGGATGGTACACACGCTGGGTTCATCCCGTCTCCTCCATCGCGAGGCCACCATGCGCACCCTTCCCCTGCTCGCGCTTCCCCTGATCATGCTTCCCTTGCTGGCCGCGGCCCCCGCCGCGGCGCAGGGAATCGTCGTCCCCGTCCGCTGCGACCGCGAGTGCCCGGCGAACGGCAGCCTGCCCGGCATCGCCATGGACAGCGTGGATGTGTGGGTCACGGTGGATCGCGGCGTCGCCGTCACCCGCGTGGATCACCGGTTCTCCAACGTGCTCCACGGCGCGGTGGAGTCCGCGTTCTTCTTTCCCCTGCCCGTGGACGCGACCATCCGCAGCGTCTGGGTCTACATGGACGGCGAGCTGGAGCAGTACAACCGGTGGTCGGGCCCGGACGAGTCGCGGTGGATCGCCGAGGGCATCGTCCGCCATCAGCCGGACGCGGGCCTGGGCGCCTACGCGGGCACGGCGCTGATGCACGTTCCCGTTCGGCTTTCCGCGCGCGGCACGGGCCGGGTGCAGATCTCCTACGCGCAGCCGGTGATCGCGGAGAACGGGACGTTCACGTATCGCTATCCGCTCGCCGCCGGCAGGGAAGCCGCACGCGCCGGCCACCTGGCGCTCGGCGCGACGGTAAAGACGGAGACGGGATTCCGTGACCTGCGCTCGCCCAGCCACGCCGTGCAGGTGGAGTGGGGCACGGAGCTGGGCCGCTGCCCGCCCCAGTCGGCGTGCGGCTCGATGAGCGTGCCGTCGCGGCGGGTAAAGACCATCCGCCTGACGCCGGCCCCCGGCGACTGGAGGCGGGACTTCGAGCTCGTCTACACCGCCGCCGATTCCGCGGCCGAGCGCCGCAACGCATCCCACCCGTAGCGGGCGAGGCCCCCATGCGCACCGTATCCCTGCTCGCGCTCCTCGCCCTCGCCGCGGCCCCCGCCGCCGCGCAGGGCATCGTCATCCCCCTCCGCTGCGAGCGCGCGTGCCCCGCGGACGGCGCTCTGCCGCGCATGGCCGCGGACAGCGTGGAGGTGTGGGCCGCCGTGTACCCCGGCGTTGCCATCACCCACGTGGACCATCACTTCCACACGGAGGATGCGCTGGACGCTGCGTTCTTCTTTCCGCTCCCGGCGGATGCCAACGTCTACGGCGTCTCGGTCTCCTTCGATGGTGGGGACGACCAGCACCTGCCGTGGTCCGATGCGGGCGAGTCGCGGCGGATCGTGGAGGGGATCGTGCGCGAGCGGCCGGATGCGGGGCTGGGCGCCTACGCCGGCACGGCGCTGATGCACGTGCCGGTTCACATCCCCGCGGGCGGCGCCCATCGCGTGCAGATCTCCTACGCGCAGCCGATGACCGCGCGGGGCGGGACGTTCACGTACCGCTATCCGCTTGCCGCCGGCGGGACGGCCGCGCACGCCGGACACGTGACGTTCGGCGCGACGGTGACGACGGAAACGGGCTTTCGCGACCTGCGCTCGCCCAGCCACACGGTCGAAGTGGAGTGGGGGACGGAGGCGGGCCCCTGCCGTCCCGAGGCCGCCTGCGGTTTTACGGACGTGCCGTCGCGGCGGGTCAAGATCGTTCTCTTCACGCCCGGGCCCGGCGACCGCGCGCGCGACTTCGAGCTCGTCTTCACGCCTGCGGATTCCGA
The DNA here is from genome assembly GCA_035474555.1 of Longimicrobium sp. Classification (GTDB taxonomy): domain Bacteria; phylum Gemmatimonadota; class Gemmatimonadetes; order Longimicrobiales; family Longimicrobiaceae; genus Longimicrobium. The sequence goes on from DATING010000657.1 coordinate 1,723, forward strand.
GGTGGAGCGGCGGAACGTATCCATCCCGTAGCGCGCGGAGGCGAGGCCTGCGAGTCAGTCTCCCGGCGCGTGGAGGCCAGGATTGATGACGCGGAAGACGCGTAGGAAAACACAGGACGCGGAGAAAACCGTTTCGTTTCTCCGCGTCCTTGCTTTGTAGCTCCGCGTCCTCCGCGTGAGTCTTCTCGGTCCGTTAAGCCCGCATGAAAAGCCGCGGATCCGGCACCGGGGGCGAGATGAACGTCTGGCCGCCGCATCATCACGGCCCCACACTATTCGTCTGATCGCCATCCGCCGCACGTCACCTTCGCCGCCCCCTGCCATGCTCCCTCGCCGCAGACGCACCGCCGCGCATCGCGCCGGGCCCATCCACCGCCTCGCCGTCCTCATCACCACGGCGCTGCTTCCCGTCTGCCTGCCGGGATCTGCCGTGGGGCAGACGACGGACATGGATGCACGGCTGCAGCGCGCGGAGCAGTACCATGAGGCGCTGCGGACGCTGGCGGGCGGGCGCGTGCGGCCCGTGTGGATTCCGGGCGAGGAGGCGTTCGTCTACCGCGCGGAGGCCGGGCCGCACGCCGGGCAGTGGCTGCGGGTGGATGCGATGACGGGAGCGGCCGCGCCCATCGCGCAGGAACAGCTGCCGCCCCGGCCCGCGCCGCCGATGATGGACCGGCTGGACCGCCGCGGCGACACGCTGCGCATCCTCCGGGCGGACGGCGGCGAGGCGGCGCGGCTGGTGCAGGCGCCGGGCAGCGCATGGGGGGTGGGGCCGGAGGGATGGGCGCCGGACGGGCGCTGGCTGGGCGTCGTCCGCACGACGTCGGACGGCGTGCACACGGTGCCCGTCATCGACTACACGCAGCCGCTGGAGCGCGTCGAGCCCGTCGCGTATCCCAAGTCCGGCACGATCCTCCCCGTCCAGAGCATCCACGTGGTAGACGCGGGCGGGGGCGGCGTGCAGCCCGTGGCGCTGGACACGCGCGACGCGTACCTGTGGATCGCCGGGTGGCGCGCGGAGCCGGCGGAGCTGCTGGTGATGCGGATGGAGCGGGCCGGGCGGGAGCTGGAACTGTTCGCCGTGGATCCGTCGACCCGGCGCAGCCGGCTGCTGGCCCGCGACGCGCGCCCGGAAACCTCCGTGGCGGCGCTGGACTTCACCACGGGCGGCTGGACGGATCAGGTCACCGTGCTGCCGGACGGCTCCGGCTTTCTCTGGTTCTCCGAGCGGGACGGGTGGCGGCACCTGTACCGGTACGATTGGGACGGCGGTGTGCCGCGGCAGCTGACCACCGGCGCGTTCCCCGTCCACCGCGTGGCGCGGGTGGACCCCGCGTCCGGCGCGATCTACGTCGTCGCCAGCGCCGATCCCGCGCGGCCGTACGACCAGCACCTGTACGCCGTCCCCGCCCGCGGCGGCACGTTGCGCCGGCTGACGGAAGAGCCCGGCATGCACGACGTGCAGTTCTCGCCCAGCGGCCGCAGCTTCGTGGACGTGCACTCCAGCATCGACCGGCCGTATGCGACGGACCTGCGCCGCGCGGACGGGCGGCGGATCGCGCGGCTGGAGACGGCGGACACGGCGGCGCTCGTGGCGCTGGGCCATCGCCCGCCGGAGCCCTTTCGCGCCCGCGCGGCGGATGGGCGGACGGAGATCCACGGCGTCATCTACACGCCCGCGGACTTCGACCCGGCGCGCCGCTATCCCGTGGTGGACTACATCTACGGCGGCCCCTGGATCTCCGCCGTGCAGAAGGAGTACGCGCCCACGCTGGGCATGCACCGCATCGCCGCGTCGCTGGCGCAGATGGGGCTCATCGTGGTGATGGTGGACGGGCGGGGCACGCCGGGGCGCGACAAGCCGTTCCAGGACGCCACCCACGGACGGGTGGGGCAGATGGAGATTGCGGACCACGTCGCCGCCCTGCGCCAGGCGGCGGCGGACCGGCCGTGGATGGATTTGACGCGCGCCGGCATCGCGGGGCACTCGTGGGGCGGATACTTCGCCCTGCGGGGGATGCTGACGGCGCCGGAGTTCTTTCGCGCGGGCTACGCGGGCGCCCCGGGCGACGTCACGGAGCTGGCCTCCATCAACGAGCCGCACATGGGGCTGCCGTCGGACAACCCGGAGGGATACGCGGCGGCCTCCAACCTCCCGCTCGCCGCCCGTCTGGCCGGGCCGCTGAAGATCATGCACGGCACGAGCGACGTGAACGCGCCGTTCAGCACGACCATGCGGATGATCGGCGCGCTGATCGCGGCGGACCGGCCGTACGAGCTGCTGGTGAT
>DATING010000658.1:0-5787 GCA_035474555.1 Longimicrobium sp.
TGAGGGGCCCCGCGCAGCGGGCGCCGTAAAAGCCTGCTCCCGCGCGGAGCTCCGCCCCCCGTTCGCCGAGCCGCCTCTACTTCGTATCCCCGATGGGATTGGGATCCGTGGCGCGCAGGGCGTCTAGATACGCGCGGACGCGCTTGGCGTTCGCGCCCACGTCCCCGCGGCCCACGCGGCTCTTGGAGCGCACGTCTACCCGCGAAATGCCGGACGCGGACGTCACGCGGATCACCACGTCGTCCTTGAAGCCGAACCACGGCGTCGTGGCCGTGGCCTCGATGCGCCCCTCGCGGCGGTTCTGGTCCACCAGCTCCCATCCCATCTCCCGCGCCACCCGCACCGCGCGCGAGAATGCCGAATCCACCGGCATGGCCATCATCAGCGGCTGCACGTCGGGATACGCCTGCCGCTGCTGCGCCGCGATGGAATCGCCCTCGTACTCCACCGGGTTGGGCGCGTCCTGCCGCAGCGGCGCCACGGCCACGAACACGGGCGGGTTCTGCGTATCCGTCGTGATGTCGTGGATGGGCGGGTACTGGCCCGCGCCGCGCCGCAGGTTCCACGGATAGAACCACGCGAGCGCGCCCAGCAGCAGCGCCACGCCCGCGATCACCCGCCCGCGGCCCCGCGACAGCACCAGCGCCACCAGCCCCAGCAGGGCCGCCGCGATGCCGGCGTACGCGGCCCAGCGCATCAGGCTGAACCCCATGCGAAAGTCCCACCACCCGGCGCGGGTGCCGGGGCCGCTCAGCCCCAGCATCACCAGGGCGACCAGGGCCAGCGCCAACGCGGCCAGGGCCAGCGGGGTGCGGCGCGGTGTGCGTTCGATGTCGATGTCCGCCATCAGGCCTTTTTGCGGGTGCGGAGCTTCTTGATGAGGATGGGCACCAGGCTCAGGGCGCCCATCAGCGCCAGTGCCACCAGGGTCTGCGTGCCCACAAGGTCGCGCGGCGAATTGATGCGCGCCAGCGACTCGCCCACGTTGGCGAACACGAACGTGCCGGGAAGGATGCCGATCATGGTCGCTACGAAGAAGGTGCGGGCGGTCACGGGGGTGAACGCCGGCACCAGGTTCATCAGCCAGAAGGGAAAGAGGGGCACCAGCCGCACGAACAGGATGTAGTTGAACGCATCCTGCTCGAACCCGCGCGCCAGGCGCTGCAGCCGCGGCCCCATCCGGCGCTTGGCCACGTCCGCGAAGAGGTAGCGCGCGCTCAGGAACGCCAGCGTGGCCCCCACGGACGCCGCCAGCACCACGATCCCCGTCGCCACCCACCGGCCAAACAGAAAGCCCACGGCAAACGTCATCACGATCCCCATGGGAAAGCTGATGGCCGTCGCCACGGTGTAGACCACCAGCACGCCCAGGAGCATGGCCGTGTAGTGCTGCCGGGTGTAGGCCAGCAGCTCCGCCCGGTGCGCCTTGAGCGTCTCGAAGTCGAAGTGCCCGCCCCACACCAGCCCGGCCGTGATGGCGCCCAGCACGATGGCGCCCAGCACGATCTTCTTCCACCGCCCCCCGCGCGGCGCGTCCGGGTGGTCCTCCGGCTCCAGCGCGTAGGGGTCGAGTGCGTCGTCGTGAAGGTCCGTCACGCCGCCGCGCCGCGCGAAAGATCCACGGCGCCGTGCACCTGCGGCGCGGACGGCCGCGAATGGCGGGCGCGGGCGAACTGGGCCGGGACGGGGATCCAGGCCAGCCCTCTTGCGGCGGTGGTGAAGAAGGCTCTCATATGCGCGTGGGCCGGGGAGGCGGCGCGATGGTGCAGGGATGTGTTGGGGGCAATCTAATGGCGAGGCGGATGCGCGAAAGTGCGCCGGCCGGATGACGAGCGGTTGGACTGAGCCCGGGAAACCCCCCGCGGAAGCGAAACGACCAGGACGGCGTGCATCGCGGCGGAGGCGGGGGATCGCCAACGGAGCGTCCATCGCGACGGAGCGGCTGAAGCCGCCGCTGGGACTGCGGTAAGCCCCGTCTCGGCTCGCTGCGCTCGCCGAAGGAGGCTTCAACTGCGTACGGGGCAACGACATCTGCCGTTTCTGGTCCGGTTGCCTCTGCACACGGCCAGCACCACAGCGCGGCCTCACCTGTGCAGTCCGCGCAGGCGGACTTCGCGTGGTTGCGGCGAATTCATTCGCTCTGCCGGCCGGCGGCGCGATCACGACTATGGGGACGGGGAGGGGACGGGATGACGTCGGAGAGCAGCGAGCGGCATCATGCGGCCGCGGAAAAGGAGACGCAGGCGCGGCTGGGGATCGCCATCGTCACGGTGAGCGATTCGCGCACGGAAGAGACGGATACCAACGGCCAGTGGCTGCGCGCGGCCATCGAGGCGGCCGGCCACACCGTCGCCGGCTACCGGCTCATCCGCGACGAGCCGGATGAGGTGGAGGCTGCGCTCCATGCGATGTCGTTCGGCGCGCCGCGCATCATTGTCTTCAACGGGGGAACGGGGATCGCGCCGCGGGACACCACGTACGACGTGCTGGTGCGCTTCATCGAGAAGCCCATCCCCGGCTTCGGCGAGCTGTTCCGCATGCTGAGCTGGGAGCAGGTGGGCGCCGCAGCCATGCTGTCTCGCGCCACGGCCGGCGTGTACCGGCGCCGCGTCGTGTTCTCGCTCCCCGGCTCGCCGGCCGCCGTGCAGCTGGCGTGGGAGCGCCTGATCGAGCCCGAGCTCAAGCACATCGCGTGGCTGGTGCGGCCGGAGTGAGCGCCGGATGCCCGCCCCTGGCGCGGATCGGGCGTCGGTGGATTCTAGCGTCTTAAATGATTGCAGGCACGCAGTTTGCCAATCCTCCAGGCCCACGCCGGTGGCCGGAACGTGCACCGGCAAGCGCCTGAACGGGAGTGATGGGGATGAACGCCAGACGCATCTTTGCCGCAGCGGCCTTTGCCATCGTGACGGCCGCGTGCGGGGGCGGCAGCGGGCCTACCCTCGCCGACAACGGGAACGTGGACGACAGCTTCAAGATCCCGAACGCGCCGCCGACGGACACCGCCGGCTTCGTGCCCGAGCCCTAACGGCCCGGCGGACGGTGAAGCCCGAACGACGCGAAGGCGCCCGGTGATTGCCGGGCGCCTTCGCGTTTATCCGGATGTTCAAGGTGTGCCCGTCGGGACCGGTACAATGGGCCCGCTTGCAACGCGTCAGCCGGCGAGCTTGGAGGCCTGGATGCGTCGTGCCTCGGCAACGATCTCCTCCAACGTGAGATCACCCAGGAGTGCATCGCGTTCCTCGGTGTAGTTTCCGGTGCCGGAGGCAAACTGACCAAGGAATCGCAGGGCATTGGCGACGCCCACTTCCCGTGAGAGCAGGCTGATGACCTCGTGCGTGATTTCCGACAGCGGCTTGATGGACAAGGGCATCGCTCACCTCCTGCAAACAACTCTAACGACGTAGGCAAACGCGTCAATCCTCACCCGGTAAACCGATCCGCTCATCCCCGCCTCCAGATGGCATCACATCCCCGATCACGGCCACGAAAAAGCCCGCCGGTGCACCCGGCGGGCTTTCTTCGCGTGGAGCGGAGGCCCGCGCCTAGCAGGCCTGCGTCAGTCCGCACAGGGTGTCGTCGTACGTCCGGCACAGGGGCGCGGGGCACGAGCCCAGCTGCAGGGTGGGCGCGAGCCCGTGCACGGTTCCCGTCTCGCGCGCGGCGGGGTCCGTGGGAAAGGACTCCACGCGCAACGCATCGGCATCCAGGCGCAGCTTCTTCATGGTCGGCGGCCTCCGGCAGAGATGGATGGACGCGGCCTCCGCGGCGGCGGAAAGCCGGCGCGGAGACCACGGCCAATCTCATGCCGCCGGGTTACTTGCGCCGGTAGTCGAACATCCAGCCACGGTGGATGGCGCGCGGCTCCTCCACCGTCACGAACGCGTCGGGATCCCACGCGGCCACCTGCGCCAGCGCCACGGGCAGGTGCCGGCGGCGGAGCACGGCGTACACCACCTCCATCCGCCCATCACGCCCCCGCGCCGCGAACTCCGTCACGCCAAAGCCGCGCTCACGCAGCGCCTCGGCGATCTCCACGCCGCCGTGGGCGCTCATCACGCGCATGGCGCTCATCCCCAGCGCCAGCTTTTCCTCGATCCACAGCCCCACGCCCGTCCCCGCCGCAAAGCCGCCGGCGTAGCCCAGCAGGTGCAGGGGGCTGTCGAGGAACTTGATCGCGTTGCCCACGGCAAGGATCCACACCAGCACTTCAAAGAAGCCGATGAACGGCACCAGCCGCTTGTGGCCGCGCACGGCCAGCAGCATGCGCACCGTCGCCAGCGAAACGTCCACGATGCGCAGCCCAAAGATCACCAGCGGTCCCCACGCGGACCCGAACAGCATGTCCAGCGTCATCCGTCCCTCCCCTCTCCGCGGCGGTCTCGTTCCGCCGCGGCTGATTCCGCGAAATGAAAAAGCCGATCCGGCCGGGCGCTGAAGCCCCGGCCGGATCGTCGTCGTCGTTCTTCTCCCTGGCTCTACACCGCGGCGCGCGAAAAGGTGCAGCGGCGGCGAGGCTCATCCCCCGCAGACGTTCACGAACGCGAGTCCCGGGCGGGCGGTGGCGTGGACGACCGTCGCGGGGGCGGCCGGCATGCGCACGTGCACCAGGTTGGCGCGCGTCTGCAGCGCCTCCACGCCGCGGCCGCGGGCGGTGACGCGGTACACGATCATCGGGCTGCGCGGGCGCCGCTCGTCGGGCACGGGGCGCCGCTCCACCAGGCCGCGCCGCGCCAGCCACGTCAGGTCGTCGGAGAGCACGTTCTGCCCGGCCGCGTAGATCTCGCCCGCGTTCATCCACCCCGTCTCGCCAAAGCGCTCGCGGGCCGCCTCCCCCTGGCGCCGCAGCACCTCCAGCGCGCCCCAGGCCGCGCGGGGCATGTAGACCGTGCTCTCCTCGGCCGCATCGTCGGCGGGCAGGGGCAGGTCCAGCTGCTCGCGCCCAATGCCGATGGCCGCCAGCCCGCGCGGGGTGATGCGGTACAGGTTCACCGCCTTGGCCGTACCCCGCTCGCGCACGTCCACCTTGTCCGTGAGCCCCCACCGGCACAAATCGGTCAGCGTGCTCCCGATGTAGGAGGTGGCGGATTCCACGATCTCGTGGATGAACAGCCACCCCGTCACCTGCCTGCGATGCCACCCGTCGCGCGCCTGCGCCGTGCGGTACAGCTCCAGCAGCACGGCCCGTTCTGCGGCCCGGAGCTCGGTCTTCATGGTTGCCTCCCCCAATGGTGGACGAACGTCATTTTCGGCCACCTTACCCGCGCGTCCACCCGAGCGTCAATCCTTTCGGGACCCTCCGTGCGAACACGGCCAGGGACGCGCGTATATCTCTCCCCTGGATGTGCGCCCGTAGTTGTCGCCTGGGGATCGCTGGGCGCAACTATACCACTGTTGCTGTCCGCAACGGTGCGCCCTAGCTTGGGGCCACTGTGACCGACATCCACTTTTGAAGGGCAACCCACGGACAAGCCTGCGCTTACCTCGTCGGCCGCGCTCCTGAAAGGCGGGTTCTGCCGGGTAGGCGTGGGCTCCGCCGCCGTCCCATTGGAGAGCGGACGAGTGGGAATGGATCGGATCAGGTGGAGCGGAGGAGGACGGCAGCCGGGCGGGAGGAGGGCTGCCGGATGCGGGACCGGCCGTTGAAGCAGGACCAACCATTCACCATCTGGAGGCGCACCATGAGAAAGATCGGAATCTCCCTCGCCACGCTGCTCGTCGCCGCCCTTTCGGCCTGCGCGGAGTCACCCACGGCGAGTGCCGCCGGCGCCGACGCGTCGCTGAACGGTT
>DATING010000659.1:0-2919 GCA_035474555.1 Longimicrobium sp.
TCCTTCCCGGGCTAGGGCGGGCGCGTGCCGGACGCCCCCCGCTTCGACCAGGTCGGCGCCACGGCGCTGTACGCCCTGAGCACGGCCGCGCAGGCCGCCGCGCCCGGCTACTGGGCGGGGTTCCGCCCGTCCGCCGCGGCCGCGTGGGGCGCGCAGGCCACGCTGGACCAGGCGTGGCAGGACGCGGGCGGCGCGTACCTGTTCCTGGGCACGGCGCCGGCGGACCCCGCCGCGTTCCAGGCGGCGCTGGACCCCCTCCTCCCCGTCCTGGGCCCGGTGCGCTTCCTGTGGATCGCCAATCCCGACGACCCCTCGGGCAACTGGCAGCTCCAGCTGCTGCAGGCGGCGGCGCGGGGCGAGGGCGCGTCCATCGCCTGGTCCGTGGCGCGGCGGGCGCAGTTCGCGGTGGGCGGATACGCGCTCGCGGTCGCGGCCGGCGCCGGGCTGGCGCAGGCGGACCCGGGGACGCGGGGCTACGGCGTGGTGGTGGATTCCGCCGCCGTCTCGTTCTTCGCCCCCGGCGGGGGATGGGCGGCGCGGGACGGGACGGCCTGGCTCCCCCTGGCCGGCGCCGCCCTGGGCGCGTGGTGCGCCGGGGTGTCGCTTGCCCCCGGCGGCGGCGGCGGCGCGCCGGACGACCTGTCCCGGCTGGGGGTGCAGATCCGCTACGCCTTTCCCTCCGCCAGCGGGTGGGAGGGTGCCGTGGACGCCCTGGCAATGCCCGTGCTGCGCCAGGACGGCGCCGCGGCGGACGCCTGGCTTTCGCTGGACCCCCTCCACCCCGCACTGCCGGACCGCTCCGCCCTCGCCTTTTTCGCGCCGGACGGCACGGGCGCGCCGCCCGCCCTGGGCGCGGAGCTGGTGACGGCGCGGGGGTACGGCACGACGCTCACCCCCGCCGCGCCGGGGGCGCCCCTCCCCCCCGGGCGCCTGGCGTTCTGCTGGTCGCCGCGCTTCGTGACGGCGCAGGCGGGGGCGTCGTACCCGGACTGGTACCTGGCGCCCGACGGGGCCTTCATCCTCTCCGCCCTGGGCCCCGCCCTCCCCCCGGCGGGCGGCGTGGCGGACCGGCTTTCCCTGGGCGTGTCCGGGCTGGAGTACGCGGGGCTGGCGCAGGCCAGCGGCAGCATCGTCCTGTTCCAGGCCGGGCAACCCGCCTTTGCGCCGGGGGTGAACGGCACGCCGGCGGGCAAGGATGCGCCGCCGCTGTCGGGGCTGGCCACGACGGCGTACCTCGCCGTCCTCCCCGCCACCTCCGGCGCGGCGGGGCTCACCTACTTCGCGCAGCCGCGCCAGGCGCCGCTCTTTACGGCAGAGGGGCCGCTCCCCGCGGGGTTCCTGGACTTTCACGAGATGGCGGCCGCCACGCTCCCCGCCTGGCAGAGCGGGGGCGCCGTCCCCGCGACGCTCCCCGTGGGCGTGTTCGCCGCCATCGACCCCGCGCTGGCGGAGACGGCGGCCGTGCTGGAGCAGGCGGCCCTGGCCCCCGCCCGCCGCGCCCGCATCGGCGTGCCGGACGACGCGCAGCTTCGCGTGGGGCCCGCGGCCGCGGCGCAGCCGGAGCTCCTGGCGGCCTCCGCGGACGCGCCGCCGCCCGCCTCGCCCCCCGCGGCGGCGCCCCTGGCCGTGACGCCGCAGGGGCTGGTGGCGGCGCTGACGGAGGACGGGACGGAGTGGGCGGGGCTGGTGCTGGCTAACCTGCCCCGCGCCCGGCAGGCACGGCTGGGGCTCACGTCCGTGGGGCCGGACCTGCGGGGGGCCCTGCAGTCCAGCGAGGTGTTCTTCGTCGTCACGCAGGTGGAAACGTTCATGCGGTCCAGCTCCGTGGCGTACCGGCTGGACCCCGCCACCCTGGCCCTGCTCCCCGCGGCGGGCGTGCCGGACACCGTGGTGGGGGCGCTGGACGCCCTCCTGGCGCCGCAGGGCTACCCCGTCTTTCCCACGGAGACGGCGTTCGTCGCCGCCATCCAGCCCGTGGCGGCGCAGTACACGGGGGACATCCTGCCCGTGGCGGGGCTGCTCAAGGCGGACCTGGAGGGATGGACGTTCCAGCTCTCGCCCCGGTCGTGGCGCACGGACGACGCGTCGCCCACGGTGATGATCTTCAAGTTCAGCGGCCGTACGCTGGAGGAGCGGATCGCCGACGCGGCGTCGTGGGGGTGGCCCGCGGCGGCCACGGGGGCGGACGGGACCCTGCGCGCCGCCCAGGCCGCCGTGCAGAAGGTGATCAGGGCGGCGGCGCTGGCCCCGGCGGGCTCGCCGTACGCGGCGTTCCTGCGCGACGTGGTCCGCAACCCCGCGTGGAACGGCGTGCTGTTCCTCAACGCGCCCGTCAGCATCAGCGAGCTGCCGGAGGGGCTGCAGTTCCTGGCCGCGGGGATCGATCCCGGCGCCTTCTACGCGCACCACGCGGGCTTCTCGCTCACCCCCTTCGACGCGGGCGAAAGCGCCATCCAGCTGGGGCAGACGGCGGCGTTCGGGCTGGTGGACTACCAGGACGCGACGGACCTGGTGCTCCCCGGCAACGTTCCCTTCGCCTTCAAGACGCTCTCGCTGACGGCGCGCTTCGCCAACGCGGCCCTGGCGGGGTTCTCGGCGCGGGTGGAGCTGATGGTGAACCAGCTCTTCGGCGCGCCGGCCACCATGCGCAACGCGCTGCACGGCAACAACCTGGTGCTGGACGGCAGCTACCAGCGGCAGAACGGCGCCCCGTCGTACGCCTTCGTGCTGCAGGGGACCAACGTCTTCGGGCTGGGCGGATCGGCCCTGTCGAGCGTGGAGGTGCTGGAGGTGCAGCTGCAGACAGCCACGGGGACGGCGGACGCGGGGACCGTGAGCGCCACCTTTACCCTGGGCGGCAGGCTGCGCTTCGTGGAGCTGCCGCGCTTCGACCTCTTTTCTTACGGCACGGCGGCCACG
>DATING010000660.1:0-6942 GCA_035474555.1 Longimicrobium sp.
ACCCCGTCATCGTCTTCCTCGGCCCCTTCGTGGAAGAAGAGGAGGACGCGGGCGGCGGCGCGTCGAGCCGCTGAGCCGGCGATATACGAAAACGCGAGAGGCTCCCGGTCAGGGAGCCTCTTCCCGTTTTAGCGGATGTCCTTCAGACGTTAGCGCCACGCCACTCATCCAAAGCGCAGCCGCATCGCCGCGATCATGTCTTCCGCGGCATAGGTCTTTGCCTCCCCGCTGCGGATCTCGTCCACGCGCCGCTGGATTTCCGGGGCCCATGCAGCTTCCAGCTCCTCGGGATCATCATCGTCGGCGTCATCCTCATCGTCCATGAGCGCCGCCTCGCACCGGTCGAGCTCGGCCAGCACGTCCTCCAGCTCGGGCCAATGGCCGGTGCCGTTCCGGATGCCGTCGACACGCCGCTCGAGTGCCTCTGCCAGCGCCGCCGCGACATGCGCCGGATCTTCATCCGAAACGGAGTGCTGCATCTCCACGGGTAATCGCATCAGCACCTCTGTCTCTCGGCATTGCGTCAGACCGATCGCGAATCCGGCTTCCGGTCAGGGAGCCTCTTCGCATTCAGCGGATGTCCTTCAAGCGCTTGCGCCAATATCCCGGCTTTCGGCTTTGGTGCGCGACGGCGATGATGTGTCCGTAATCATCTAGGGTGAGATAGACCGTGCTGTACGGAAAGCGCTGCAGGATGAACCGTCGCGTGCCGTACAGATGGGGGCTGCCCTGCTCTGGAGCACTCGCGATCCGTGCCCTGATCTCCCCCACCTCTACCCGCAGGCGGCGTCCGGTCCCGGGACGGCGTTCATCATACCAGTCGGCCGCCTCGAAGAGTTCCTGGCGCGCGGCTGCGTGCATGCGGATGCGTTTCACCCGTACCGCTCCTCCATCTCGGCGAGTACGTCTTCCAGGGCGTAGGTCTCAGCGGTGCCGTTGCGGATCTCGTCCACGCGCCGCTGGATTTCCAGGGCCCAGGCAGCTTCGACCTCCTCGGGATCATCCTCGTCGGCGTCATCCTCATCGTCCAGGAGCTCCGCCTCGCACCGGTCTAGTTCGGCCAACACTTCCTCGAACTCGGGCCAGTGCCCGGTGCCATTCCGGATACCATCCACCCGCCGCTCGACCGCCGCTCTCAATTCAGCCGAGACGGCCAGCGCGCCTTCATCCGAAACCACCTCCAGCATCTCCACGGGCCGTTCCATCAGTTCTCCTCACAGTTCTGGCCCGACGGTCCGTCTGGCCGTACTGATAGTACGTCATCTTCATGATGATCAGCTCCTCGGGCGGAGAGTAGTTCGCCTCTCCTGATTCGCTGATCAGTCGTCGTGCGCGCTTGATCTGATTTTTCTGGAGCGGGTCCGCCGGTATGTAGATGTCGACTTTGACGCCCGACTCGTTGTGGATGATGTTGAACTGGCTGCGATCTCTCACGGCCTGCCGCACGGTCGCCTCGTCGATGTAGAAGTCGGGCCGGGGAAAACGCGCTACGAATTCGGGCACGCGGTCCAGTGGCAGATCAACCACGATATCAACGTCGCGCGTGAAGCGCGGGACGCTGTACGCCATCGCCGCCATCGAGCCGCCAATCGCATACGCGAGTTGCAATTCCTCGATCTGCCGGACCATGAATGCCTTGAGGTCGCTAGCGGTGTCCAAGATGCCTCCGTGCGACCTCTTTCCTGACCTCGGCCTCCGGCCAATCCGGATGCTGCTGACGGACGCCGGCCGCCATGACTGCACGCGCCTCCCGTCCCATGTCAGCTACGGCCTTCAACCGGCGCTGGGGAGTCCATGACGCATAGATGTCCAGCATTCGATGGTCTGGCCGCTCAATCCGGATTTCCTCGCGCTGGCCATTCCGTACCGTGAAAATACCCGTTCTGGAATCCAGTTCTCGCATGCTCTGCCTCCGCGGGAGAGAGTGACTGCGCAAATATAATTGCGCGGAGGCAAAACAGAACGCCGCGACCCGCCACCGTGCGGATCGCGGCGTCCTCATGGGCCTCCAGGGAATGCCAACTCGCGTCCCAGGATGGAAAAGCCGTCTACACACCGCGTCAGAGCGGGGTGCGGATGATGATCTGCTGCCACGCATCCCGCGGATCCGCGGCGGGGTGGCGATCCCTGTCCGCGCGGGACCGGGCGGCCGGATGGATTCTGCCCCGGCGCCGCCGCGCCGGGACCCCGCGAGCCGGGTTAACCGTTTCGGCGATGCGCGAAGCCGCGCGGCAGATCCGGCGGACCAGGGACGCCAGCACGCCGCCCAGCAGCGCCAGCAGCATGAGGAGCGGCATCAGCACCAGCACGAAGATCATGGCCGCCCAGCCCTGGGCGACCGCCGCGCCCAGCATCAGCAGCAGGGCGGTGCCCGGCGGCAGCAGGCCCACCTGGTGCTCGTCCGCCGCAACGGTCCGGTAGCCGGCGACCATCGGCACCAGGAACAGCGCGGCGAGCGCGGCTTCCCCGTCCTCGTGGCGCACCAGGAGGCCGCACGCCACGCTCTCCGCCACCGCGAGCACGGCGAGGGGGCTTGGGCGCGCGAGAACAGCGACCGCGTTCGCGATGAAACGCCGGATCATCGTCCCGCCTCCGCGCGCGTGCGGACGATGTGCAGCAGGTTCTCCTGGATCTGCCGCATCAGCAGGTCCGTCCAGAAGCCGGCGTACGGGTTGAAGTGCGTGCTCAGCCGGTGCGTGGTCACCAGCCGCAGCTCCACCCGCCCGCTATCCAGCGGCACGATCTCGTATCGCCCGTCGATCACGTCGAAGAACGGGCCGCCCACCGTCACGTGCTCGTCCAGCGACCGGGCCGGGATGTTCGCCGGGTCGATGGTGAACGCCATCCGCCGCCCCGGCACCCACTCCGTCACCGTCTCACGCAGCATCACCCCGCGCTCGAAGATGGCGTAGCGGCTGCCGCCCACCCCCTCGTGCGAGAGCGTGGCCGTCACGGGGCGGGGAAAGCCGATGCGGTGCGCCAGCCGCGTGCGGTTCTCCTCGCGCCGGATCCCCTTGGGCCGCACCAGGTTGCGCCACACCGTCTCCGCGTCCGCGTGCACGACCACGCGAGTGTCGACCGTGCGCCGCGTGTCCGGGAGGGGAATGCGATTCTCCAGCGGTGCGGCCAGGTAGGGGAGCAGCAGCACCGTCGCGAGCGCCGAGGCGTGCATCCGCGGTTCGCGCGCGTTCCGCCGGACGGCGACGGAGAGCACGCCGCCCAGCGCGGCGAAGAGCAGGAACAGCGGCGCGATGAGGATCACGCAGATGATTCCCTCCAGTCCGGCCGCGAGAACGAAGGCAAGGCACGCGACCACGGTCAGGGCCGGGATCAGCACCGCGCGCCGGGTGCGCCGGGGGCCGCGCCGGTCCAGCTCCACGGACAGGTACCCCACGGCCAGGGGCACCAGCACCACGAAGGCGAACGTCATCGAGCCAAAGCCGGTCAGGGGCGAGTCGCTCTCAAAAACCAGGCGTGCGGCCAGCCCGTACGCGACCCCGGCGAGAACCGCGGTGGCGACCGCGGGAATCGGCAGACGCATTCTTCCGCTCCACGTCAGGAGGAGAGGGATGAACACGTATTCTGAACGTGTTCAATTGAACGCGTTCAAGATGTGTTGCGCGGTCCTCCGGCGCAAGAAAAATCGCCGCGCTCCGTCGGGAGCGCGGCGATTTCGCGTGCGAGTGGGGCCTGCTACGCGATCAGATGTGGATGGCGCGGCCCCCGGCGGCCAGGGCGGCTTCCTTAACCGCCTCGGGGAGCGTGGGGTGCGCGTGCACCGCCATGGCGATGTCCTCGGCGCTGCTGTGGAACTCCATGGCCAGCGCCGCCTCGGCGATCAGGTCGCTGGCGCGGGGGCCCAGGATGTGGAGCCCCAGCAGCCGGTCCGTCCTGGCATCCGCCAGCACCTTGACCATGCCGTCAGTCTCGGCCATGGCGCGGGCGCGGCCGTTGGCCTGGAAGGGGAACTTGCCCACGCGGTACTCGCGCCCGGCGGACTTGGCCTCTTCCTCCGTCATCCCCACGGATGCGATCTCGGGCCAGGTGTACACCACGTTGGCCACGGCGTCGTAGTTGATGTGCCCGTGCTTGCCCTGGGAGAACTCCACGGCCGCCACGCCCTCTTCCTCCGCCTTGTGCGCCAGCATCCGCCCCCCGATGGCGTCGCCGATCGCGTAGACGTTGCCCACGCCCGTGTGAAAGCGCTCGTCCACCTGGATGATGCCGCGCTCCAGGCGAATGCCGGCCTCCTCGTAGCCCATCCCCTCCGTGTACGCGCGCCGGCCCACGGCCACGAGCACGTAGTCCGCCTCGATGGCGTCCTGCTCCTCCACCGAGACGAGTACCTTGTCGCCCTTCCGCTCCGCGCCCGTGACGCGCGTGCCCGTCTTGATGTCGAAGCCCTGCTTGCGGAAGATGCGGTCCGACGCGCGCACGATCTCCGCGTCCATGCCGGGGAGGATGGTGGCCGCCATCTCCAGCACGGTCACCTTGGCGCCCAGCCGCAGCCACACGCTGCCCAGCTCCATGCCGATCACCCCGCCGCCCACGACCACCAGGTGGCCCGGGATCTCGGGAAGGGCGAGCGCGCCCGTGCTGTCGATGATGCGCTCGTGGTCGTACTTGAGGAACGGCAGTTCCACCGGCACCGAGCCGGACGCCAGGATGACCGTCTTTGCCCGCAGCGTGCGCGCGCCGCCCTCGCCCTGCACCTCCACCGTCTCCGGCGAGGTGAGCCGCCCGAAGCCGCGCACCCACTCGATCTTGTTCTTCTTGAAGAGGAACGCCACGCCGTCCGTGTTGGCCTTGACCACGGCGTCCTTGCGGGCGTGCATCCTGGGCACGTCCATCTGCGGCTCGGCCACGGTGATGCCGTGCAGGGTGCTCTTGTGGCGGATCTGGTCGAAGAGCTCCGTGCTGTCGAGCAGTGCCTTGCTGGGGATGCACCCCACGCGCACGCAGGTGCCGCCCAGCGCGCTTTCCTTCTCCACGCAGGCCGTCTTGAGGCCCAGCTGTGCGGCGCGGATGGCGGCCACGTAGCCGCCGGGTCCGCCGCCCAGGACGATCAGGTCGAATGGTTCTTCAGCCATCGTAACGAAGTGCGTGAGTGCGTCAGTGCGTGAGTGCGGAAGTGGTCCGTCGCACGCGTCGTTCTCATCTGCTTTGATACCCCGCATCCGCGGGAGGTGCGGCGGACGGAAGCATGGGGCGCGGCGCCGTGCGGGGCAAGCGGCATGCGCGATCCGAAGCTTTCGGACAGAGCGAATGAATTCGCCGCAACAACCACACGATGTCCGCCTGCGCGGACGCTCCGTCACGGGCGAGTGCCACGCCGCCGGCGGATCTTCTGCCGCAATGCAGTTGAAGCCCTGTTCGCAGAGCGCGTCAGCGCGAGACAGGGCTTACCGCTGTCCCAGCGGCGGGTTTACCCGCTCAGGCTGGATCCCGGCATGGCGCCGCGATCTTCCCTCTCCCACCCAAATCCACGGCTCGGCTCCCGCCCCTCAATGACGAAGGACCCGCCGGCGATCGGCGGGTCCTTCGCGTCCAACTCATCAACCGAGTGCCGGTGCAGTTCACTCCCGCACTTACGCACTCCTGCACTAACGCACTGCCGTCACCCTTCCAGCAGCATCTGCATCGGGTCTTCCAGCATCCGCTTGACCGTGACGAGGAAGCGGACGGCCTCGCTGCCGTCGACGATGCGGTGGTCGTAGGTCAGGGCCACGTACATGATGGGGCGGATGACGATCTCGCCGTTCACCACCATCGGCCGCTCCACGATGTTGTGCATCCCCAGGATGCCCACCTGCGGCGGGTTCAGGATCGGCGTGGAGAGCATGGACCCGAACGTGCCGCCGTTGGTGATGGTGAACGTGCCGCCTTGCAGCTCCTCCAGCGACAGCTTGTTCTCCTTGGCGCGCGTGCCCAGGTCCGCGATGGCCTTTTCCAGCCCCGCGAAGCTCATCCGGTCCGCGTCGCGCACCACGGGCACCACCAGCCCCTCCTCCGCGCCCACGGCGATGCCGATGTCGTAGTGGTGCTTGAGGACGATTTCGTCGCCCTGGATCTCGGCGTTGAGCCGCGGGAACTGCTTGAGCGCCCCGATCACCGCCTTGGTGAAGAACGACATGAAGCCCAGCTTGATGCCGTTCTTCTTGACGAACTCGTCCTGCCGCGTCTTGCGCAGGTCCATCACCGCCTTGAGGTCCACCTCGTTGAAGGTGGTCAGGCTGGCCGTGGTCTGCTGCGCCTCCACCAGCCGCCGCGCGATGGTCTGGCGGCGGCGCGACATGCGCTCGCGCGTCTGGCGGCTTCCCGCCGCGGCGGGGGCCGCCGGCTGCGGGGAAGCGGGGCGGGACGCCGGGGCCTGCGCCGTCTGCGCCGCCGGGGCGGGCTGCTGAGCCGGGGCCTGGGGCTGTGCGGCGGCCGCCTGCCGGGGCTGGGCCGCGCGCTGGCGCCCCTCCTCGATGAAGCGGAGCACGTCCTCCTTGGTGATCCGCCCGTTGGGGCCGCTCCCGCCCACCTCGGCCAGGTCCAGCCCGTGCTCCGCGGCCATGGCGCGCACCGCGGGGGAGGTCTGGGCCTCGCCCGCGGGGGCGCTGGCCACGGGCTGCTCCGCCGTGGGCTTTTCCTCGTAGCGCGCGGACGCGGTGAGCCCCGCCTGGTCCGCAGGGGACGCCGCGCCCGCGCCGACGCCCGAGGGCGCCAGCTCCGCGATCAGCTCGTTGACCCCCACCGTCTCGCCCTCCTGCTTGGCGATCCGGGCGAGCGTGCCCGCGGCCTGCGCGGCCACCTCCACGGTGACCTTGTCCGTTTCCAGCTCCACCAGGATCTCGTCCTTCGCGACGGCGTCCCCTTCCTTCTTGGTCCACCGCCCGACGGTCGCCTCGACCACGGACTCCCCCAGCGGGGGGACTCGGATCTCAACCGACATTTCGC
>DATING010000661.1:0-1854 GCA_035474555.1 Longimicrobium sp.
CCTCGCCCATCTCGCCCTCGCGCAGGCGCTTGAGCGCGCGGTCGCGCAGCTGGCGGATGCGCTCGCGGGTCACGCCCAGGATGTCGCCGATCTCCTCCAGCGTGTGCTCGCGGCCGCCTTCCAGGCCAAAGTACAGCTTGAGGACCTTGGCGTCGCGCGGCTGCAGCGTGCCCAGCGCCTTGTCAATGCGCTCGGACAGCAGCCGCTCCTCCACCTCCTCCTCCGTCTCGATGGCGCTGTCGGCCACGAACCGGTCCATCAGCTGGCTGTCGTCGCTGTCGCCGATGGGGGCGTCCAGGCGGATCTCGGCCGCGTTGAGCGTCTGCAGGCTCTCCACGATGTCCACGGACAGCCCCGTGGCCTCGCTGAGCTCCTGCGGCGTGGGGTCGCGGCGAAGCTCCTGCTTGAGGCGCTCGCGCTCGCGAAAGATCTTGGCCAGGTCGCTGGCGCGGTTCAGGGGCACGCGCACGCTGCGACCCTGGTTGGCCAGGGCCGACAGGATGGCCTGCCGGATCCACCACACGGCGTAGGAGATGAACTTTACGCCCTGGTCGGGATCGAACTTACGCGCGGCCGTCACCAGGCCCACGTTGCCCTCCTGGATCAGGTCGGCCAGGGAGACGCCGCGGTTCTGGTACTTCTTGGCGACGGAGATCACGAAGCGCAGGTTGGCGCGCACCAGCTCGGCCACGGCAATCTCGTCGCCGGCCTGCGCGCGCTTGCCCAGCTCGATCTCCTGCGGGGACGTCAGCAGCGAGTGCGTGCTGACTTCCTTGAGGTACTGGTCCAGGCTGCTCTGGTCCTCGGCCGCCACGGAAAAGCTGCCGCCCTCCAGGTTGGGCGCCTGGCGCTTGCGCCGGCGGGGAGCACCCTTGCGCGTGGTGGTGGCCATGTCGTCGTTCTTGCTCATCGTGCCTCTGTCGGTGCGCCCTCGCGTCAGGCGCGAACCGTTCTATTTCTGCAAAAGGTCTGCCGGGGGGAAACAAAGCCGCCCGGCGCATCTGGGGCGTCGGGCGGCGGCTCGGCGTGGGCGATACAGATGCCTACGCGCGTATTGAGCCGCCTCTCCCGGTCCACGCCGTCCCCACGGGCATGCGAACCCGTACCCGGTTGCATCCGGGCAGGTCCTTTGGTGCACACTGTGGAGCGGTCGACATCTTCAAAACGCGAAATTTCAGGTTGATGCGTAATCCCCACGAGCCGGGGGCGCACATGATACGCTGCGCCGGGGGCCGCGTCAACGGTTTCGCCGTGCATCTTACGCAGGTTGCGAGCCCAGGCGCGCCCTTGCTTCGTACGCCATCCAGGGGGCAAGGTTCCGGCCACCGCGACCCCGTCCCGATGGCGCATGAACGTGCCCATTCGGCAGGTTTTCGCCGCGGACGGATCCCGTTGCAGTACCCCTGGCCGCGGCCGCTTCCGGCGGGAAGCGTAGGCCCGGCAGAGCGAATGAATTCGCCGCAACGACGACACGAAGTCCACCTGCGCGGACTCTCCGGCACGGGCGGAGTGCCTCGGTTGGAGGGCTGGACTCCGTGCCTGTCGGGGATCGGATGCAGGGGGGCGTTCTCCAGGTGCACGGAGTGAACAGCGGCGCGGGGTTTGCTATCGGCGTTCATCCATGAACAAAGGTGATGCTTCCCGCGCGTTCGCGCTCCGGGTCCACGACCGCCTGTGCGTGGTGTACGGCTGCCCCATCCCGTACTTCCACGACCTGGATCCGCTGAGCGAGCTGGTGTCGTCGATGCTCTCGCACCGCACCACCAACCGTAGCTCGGGGCAGGCGTTCCGCGAGCTGCGGCGCCGCTTTCCGTCGTGGGAGGCCGTGCGCGACGCGCCCACGGAGCAGGTACA
>DATING010000662.1:0-5139 GCA_035474555.1 Longimicrobium sp.
ACTTTCGCGAGATCGTGGGCAGCGTGCGCCCCGTGGTCGCCCGGATGCGCGCGAACGGCGCCGACATCGTGATGGTGGCCGCGCACAGCGGGCTGGAGGGGAGCAGCTACGACACGGTTGCGACGGGCGTGCCGCCGGAGAACGCCGCCTCCGCCATGGCCCGCGAGGTCCCGGGGATCGACGTGATCTTCATGGGCCACACGCACCGCGAGGTGGCGGATACCACCATCAACGGCGTGCTCGTTCAGCAGGCCAAGAACTGGGGCACCTCGCTGGCCGTCGCGGAGCTGGACCTGCGCTGGGCGGACGGACGGTGGGCGGTGGCGGATGCGTCCGGCCGCATCCTGCGCCCCGCGGAGGGGAGCACGTCGCCGCGGCTGGAGGCGGCGCTGGCGCAGGCGCACGAACGGACGCGGGCGTACGTGTCGCAGGTGGTGGGCACGTCCACGGAGGAGTGGACGTCTGCCCAGGCCCGCACCCGCGACACGCCCATCCTGGACCTGATCAATGACGTGCAGATGCGCGTCACGGGCGCGGACCTGTCTTCCACGGCGGCGTTCTCGCTCACCTCGCGCATCCCCGCCGGGCCGGTGACGGTGGCGGACGTGGCCGGGCTGTACGTGTACGACAACACGCTCAAGGCGATTCGAATCAGCGGGGCGCAGCTGCGGGCGTACCTGGAGAAGAGCGCGGAGTACTACCTGCCCTGCCCCGGCGGCGCCTGCGAGACGCTGGTGAACCCGTCCGTGGCCGGCTACAACTTCGACGTGGTGAGCGGGGTGGAGTACACGCTGGACCTCACGCGCCCCGTGGGCAGCCGCGTCGTTCGGCTGGAGCGCGGCGGGCGCGCGGTGGCGGACGCGGACAGCTTTACGCTTGCGCTCAACAACTACCGGGCGAGCGGCAGCGGCGGATTTTCGATGCTGATCGGCGCGCCCGTGGTGTACGACCGCGGCGAGGGGATCCGCGAGCTGCTGGTGGAGGAGATCCGCCGCCGCGGCACCCTGTCCCCCGCGGACGTGTTCCGCCGCAACTGGGAGATCGTCCCCGCCGCCCTGGTGGAGCGCGCCGCCGCCGAGCAGCGCCCGCCCGCCCAGCCCGGCGGCGAGGCCCACGGCGGCACCACGGGCCAGCGCCCGCGTACGCCGTAGGAACGCGCGGCGTAAGGCGGATGCGCGACGGAGGCGGCTCCCAGGGGGGGGCCGCCTCCGTGCGTTCATCCCGCCGTTCCCCAGGCTACGGGCGGACGGTGACGCGGTAGGTGAAGCCGTTGCCCATCACCGGCCGCTCGCCCGCCACCAGCGGCACCAGCCCGCCATGGATGTGGATGTCCGCGGTGGTGCCCGGCGCCGCGCCCGGCGGCGGGGTCACGCGCACGGGCACGATCACCCGCTCGCCCGGGCGCAGCAGCGTTCCGGTCGCCTGCAGCATCCTGCCCTTGCGCTCCAGCGAGCGGCGGTCGTCGCGGCGCCCCTTGCGTTCCCCGTACGTCGTGTCGGGCACCAGGCGGCGCGGGTCCGGCAGCTCCGCGCGCCACCCGGCGGGGAGCTCGCCCAGCAGCACCCGCAGCTCCGAATCCACCTCCAGGAAGTTGACCGCCGTCACGGTCAGCACCATCGCCTGCCCCGCCGCGGCTTCCATGGGCCAGAAGTTGTGAAAGGCGATGTTGCTGGAGCGGGTGGCCTGCGTGGTGAGCGGCATGTCCGTGGCGTGCTTGACCACCACGCCCACGCACCAGTGGCGGTCGCCCCCGGCGTTCACCCCGGACGGCACCGTCCACGGCAGGACGATCTCCGTGCCGGCGGCGGGCACCGTGACCGTCTGCGCGCCGATGAGCGTGGTACCCGGTCCGGGGAACTCGAGGGAGATGGTGGGATCGGACCAGTACGCCTCCACCCGCACGTCCGAGAGCGGCGCGCCCGAGGCGTTGCGCACGCGCACGTGCAGGTCCACCACCGCCCCTTCCGTGAGCGGGCCCGTCGTCCAGATGTCGGGGCTCAGCCAGAAGGCGTGCGTCCACCCGGTCCCCGTCCACACGGCCGAGGGCTCCGCGCCCGTGTCGGCCGGGTGGTCCTTGATCCACACCTCCGTGTCCGCCGCGTCGTGCAGCAGCGCCAGCGCGGCGGGCAGGCTCTCCTGGCCCGTGGGGATGATCTGCGAAGCCGGCGGGGCGAACGAGGACAGCTGGTTGGGCCCGGCGGGGCGCAGCTCCGGGGTGAACGCCGCCACCCGGTGCTCTTCCCACGCCCAGTCCGTTGCCTCGCCCGAGGACTGGTACCAGATGGTGGGCATGTACGTGCGCGCGTGCACCGCGTGGATGGCGTCGCGGCTGCGCTCGTACAGCGAGGCCAGCGTGGGCTCGCCCCCCGGCGACGCCAGCGTGTAGCTCCAGGGCCGCAGCCACAGCTCGCCGAAGGTGTGGTAGCTGACGAACGTCTCCAGGCGCGCCCGGCGGGAGTTCAGGAAGTCGCGGATCACCTGGGTTTCCGGCTCGCTGAAGCCGCCGGTGCCAATGAAGGTGTCGTCCCAGGGATCGGCGGACACCTTGATGTTCGGCCCCATGAGCCCCCACTGGAAGCCCCAGTTGCGGTTCAGGTCCACGCCCCGGGTGTCGTCCACGTTGACGCGGCGGTTCTTTCGCCAGAACCGGTCGCCGCCGGGCGCCACCGTCCACGCGTACCCGTCCGGATTCACCACGGGGACGATCCAGATCTGGGCGTTGTTCACGTCCGCCTGCACCTGGGGTTCCGCGGCGTAGCGCATCAGGATCTGCTCGGCGATGTACAGCGCCGACTCCGTGGCCAGCCACTCGCGCGCGTGGTGCAGCGCCACGAACACCACGTCGGCCTCCGCCGGCTCGTCGCTGGCGGGGTTGTCGGAGATCTTGATGGCCTTGATGGGCCGTCCTTCCAGGCTCATGCCGATGGTCTGCACCCGCGCGAGCGTGGGGAACCGCGTCGCGAGGCGCTCGGTCTCGAAGTCAACCTGCGCGGGCGTGTGGTACGCGGCAAAGTTGATGGGCTGCGCGGCCGCGGGCGCGGCCAGGGTCAGGGCGGCCGCCAGGGCCGCGAATCGGATGCGCATGGCTCACTCGGAGGGGGAAGGAACGCTGGAGGTCCGCTCGACGGTGTAGCCGGCGGCGGTCATCGCCTCGATCTGCCACTCGTACGCGCCGCCGCCCACCACCACGCGGCCTCCCTCCGGCGCGGCGCCGAAGATGTCGACGCCCAGGTCGTAGACGCGCTGCACGTCGGCCTGCGCGGGGACGGTCACGCGCACCTCCCGGGGCCGCGGCTCGCTGGCACCGATGCGCGCCAGCACGTAGCCGCCCCCGGCCTGCAGCCGGCGCAGCTGGGCCAGGCTGCCGTCCACCACCCAGTAGCCCTGCTCGCGGGTGAGGATGCGCATGCCGCCGGCGCGCAGCCCCGCGTCGCCCGTGCCGTAGGCGCGCACCACGCGGTGGCGCGCCTGCTCGGCGTCCACCGGCTGCGGATCGAAGCCGGCGCCGCGCAGCCGGTCCGCCATGGCGGCGGCAAAGTACAGGCTGTCGGCGCGGGCAAGCTCCGGCTGCGCACCTATGGCCTGCACCAGCAGCCCGGCCTCCTGCGGGTCGGCCACCTGCACGGCCACCAGCGGGGGCGCCGGCTCCAGCCGCAGGGGGACGGGCACCGTCCCGGCGTGGCAGGCGGCCAGCAGGAACAGCAGCGGAATGCATCGTTTCATGGGTCCTCCGGGGGATGGAGAGGGATGGGCGCGGGTGCTCCGCGGTGGGCGTGGGCGTCCGCGGAAAGGCAACGGCGGGGAGCGGACGCCCTTCAGGGAGCGCAACCGGCGTGCTCGCCGTGCCCTGCACGCCTCAAATCGATGCCGCTCCTGGACTTGGGACTGCGTCGCGACGCAGGGGGAGGCGGCGGAAGTGCGGCACGCAAGGTACAAGTGATGGCGGATTGGGTGATCCATGTCCCCACCCCGGGGCTCCCCTGGTACAGGCCGGTTCCAGGAGTGGGGTCGCTGCGCGATGAGGAAGAGCGGCGTGGGCACGCTCGTCAGGCGCTCGCCGGGGGGACGTGGGGAGGACGCCGTTTGACGAGAAGGGGGCGTCGTCGGATGTCTCCACCTCTCCCGCGCCAACGTCCGGGGGAGGGGTTGCTTGCGCGGGCGAGTTTCTTCGCGTTCGTCGGGGCGGAGGGTGCGAAAGCGGATGCGAATGCGTATGATCGCACGGGCCGCTGGCGGAACTTGAGGCCGGTTACCGCGTACGGGGCCGTTCGGCCGCCCGTCCACCTTTCGCACCGACGCTGGTGAAGAGCTCGCTCCGCTCCACGTTCGCCGCACTGCTCGCCGCGCTGGCACTCGCCTGCGTGGGGCTCGGCGTGCGCGACGGGGCGGATGCGGGGCACCGGCGCACGTCCGTGCTGCGGCAGGGCGGCCTTGCGCTGGACGTGCAGCGCACGCTGGAGCTGGGCTTTCTGCACGGCGGGAGGCCCGCGCTCGCGGGACGGGTCGTTCGGCTCGGCGCCCTGCCGCTCGTGGAGCCGGGCAACCAGCTTTCCGGCCCCCCGCCGTTGGCCGCGGTCCTCGCTGGGCACAGGCTGGCCGCGGGCGCGCACATCCATCCCGCGCTCCGCCCGCCGTTCGCCCGGTGCCTGTCCGCCGCCCGCGACGGAACCCTCTCCGCCCGCTCCACCGGCGTTCCTCCTCCCGCGCTCGCGTAGCTGCATCCGCCGGCTCTCGCCGGCCCATCCACTCTACACGCCCGCACCTGTACCGGCCGTCCACATCGGACGGAGGCCGGCGCGCGCGTGCATGCTACGCACATCGACACGGGAGAAAGACCCATGCTCAAGGTTTCCCTGGACCTGCCCAGCGCCATCGTCATCGCCGTGGTGCTGCTCGCCGTCGTGCTGGTATTCTGGGCCAGCCGCCCCTCCGTGATCGCCCGCTACTCCGCGAGGAACCAGCCCTCCGACGCCCCGCCGTCGGCTCCGTCCGCCCCGCCTGCCCCGCCCTCCAGCCGCGGAGAGAAGGCCCCGCCCGCCTGATCGAGCCCGGAACTCCGCCTTGCCGGCACGAAGGTCTCCCCCTCTCCCGCGCAGTTTGCGGGAGAGGGGGCCGGGGGGTGAGGGGCCCCGCGCAGCG
>DATING010000663.1:0-3457 GCA_035474555.1 Longimicrobium sp.
GGAGAGGCGCCAGTTGAGCGGCAGCAGCGCCGCGCCGATGCGCCCGCAGGCAAAGAACAGCTCCGCCACCTCGCGCCGGTTCCCCGCCAGCACGGCCACGAGGCTCCCCCGGCCCATGCCCCGCGCGCGCAGCACGCCCGCCGAGCGGTCCGCCGCCGCGTCGAACTCGGCGTACGTCAGCCGATCGCCGCGCGCCCAGTCCACGAGCGCCGTGCGTTGCGGCGCGATCCGCCGCCAGAAGCGCAGCGGGTCCGGCCGGCGGGGAAAGGGAAGCGGATGCGTCATGGCAGCGTGTGGTCCAGGAAGAAGCGCATCATCTCGCGAGTGGCGTCGGGGCCGCGCGGGTCCGTGTACGTGCCCTCCGCCGAGCCGCCGGACCAGGCGTGGCCCAGCCCCTCCACCATCCACATCTCCGCCAGCGGCCCGTACACGTCGCGGGTGTAGGCCAGGCCGTTCTCGGTGGATGGGTGGCGCAGAAAGTCCTTGGCCCCCGCCGCCACGCCCCACTGCGACGCCAGCCGGCGCCCGTTCAGCGGGTTCACCACCGCGTCCGCCGCGCCGTGAAAGACGATGACGGGGATGGATTCGCGCCCGCCGGACGCCAGCAGCGCGCGGGCGGCGTTCACCAGCGGCGCGTCGTCCGCGGGCCCGGTGCGCATGATGCCGAGCGCTTCCGTGACGTTGGCCGCCGCGCCCCAGGGGATGCCGCTGTGCACGCCCACGGCCGCGTAGAGGCGCGGATACGCGGCGGCGGTGTTCACGGCCATCGCGCCCCCAGCGCTCACCCCGCCGATGTAGACGCGCGCAGGATCCACGGAATGGCTCGCCATCACCTCGCGCGTGATCCCGGCGACGATGGCGGGCTCGCCCGCGTCCGCGGCCTGGTGCGCGCGGTCGAACCACGTCCAGCACTTCTGCGGATTGTGGGTCGCCAGCTGCTCGGGATACGCGACGAGGGCGCCTGCCCGCTGCGCGTGCTCGTTGAAGCGCGTGCCCCGGGCAAAGTCGTCGGGGTCCTGCGTGCAGCCGTGCAGCATCACCACCAGCGGCGCCGGGCGCGATGCGTCGTACCCCGCGGGGACGAACAGCCGGTAGCGCCGCGTACCGGCCGGCCCCGTGTGGGTCTTCCACTCCCATGACGAGGCCGCCTGTCCCTCGACGGAGGCAGCGGGTTGCGCGGCGGGCGTGTCACCGGGCGCGGAGGCGGCACCGGCGGTGGAGGGGGCGCAGGCGCCGAGGGCCAGGTGCGATGCCATCGTCAGCGTGAAGAGCGTGCGGGTGATTCGGTTCATCGAGCTGCGTCCAATCTCAAGAGTCCGGCGGCCAGGGACGCCGGAGGAAAGATCCGCCCATGGGAGCGGCGTCCGCGACAGAGCGAATGAATTCGCCGCAACAACGACACGAAGTCCGCCTGCGCGGACTGCATGGCCGTCATCGTGCCGTCATGCGTGCCACGTGCACGGGCCGAAAAGAGTCCCGGGTCGCGCATGAGTATCGTACCCGGAGCGGTTCCGCAGGCCGTTCATGCAGTTGAAGCCTCGTTCGGCGAGCGCAGCGAGCCGAGACGGGGCTTACCGCTTTCCCAGCGGCGGATTCATCCGCTCAGGACGACACTCCGCCTCTTCGTCGCGGGGCCTGCCGCCTCGCCACCACCCGTCCTGCTCCATCGAGCCCAATCAATCCGATCAATCAACCAACCCGCACCGCGCAGTCCTTCGATTTTCATCCTGCCGATGATCCGTCACGAACCACGAGCCCCACGAACCGCGGCGCCAGCGCGCATCCACACGCGCCGGCGCCGTTCTTTACCTCATCACCGCGTCGTGTAGCGCACGCCCAGGAAGACCATCGTGCCGATCTCCGGCATGTAGATCATCTCCTGGTGCTTGCGCCCGAACCCGCAGGAGCGGTTCTCGTTGGTGGGGTTGGCGCGCAGCACGTCCGTGTCGGCGTACTCAAAGCTGCCGCCGCAGGCGAACAGGTTGCTCACGCCCAGGGTGATGGTGGAGTTGAAGCGGTCCATCCGGTAGCCCAGGTTGGCGTCCAGCGTGCTGAACCCGGGGATGAAGCCGCGGTTCACGCCCGAGCGGAAGTAGTACTCGTCCACGTGGCGCATGGTGAGCCCGCCCGTGAGCCCGCCAAAGTCCTGGAAGCTCGCGCCCACGCTCCACTTGAGCTCCGGCGAGTTGAGTTGCGTGCTTTCTTCGCGGCCCGCCGCCACCTCCACGTCGCTGATGTCGATGGTCGACATCGTGCCGCGCAGGTTGATCTTGGGCGTCACCACCACGTTGAGCCCCGCGTCGATGCCGCTGACCTTGGCCCGGCCCAGGTTCCAGTACGTGAGCGCGTAGGCGGGGTTGCCGCTGGGCGCCTTGAGCAGGTTGCCGTCGGCGTCGTACGCCAGCGTGGGATTGCCCGCGGGGTCGCCGGCCAGCACGCCCCCGAACGGGTCGTTCATGATGGCCAGGGGGCTCATGAAGTTCTCGTACTCGCTGCGGTAGTGGGCGAGGTCGATGAACAGCCGGTCCCCCAGCACGCCCTTGTAGCCGAACTCCCACGTGGTGTTCTGCTCCGGCTCCAGGGGCGCGAAGGTGCGCACCACCTCGCCGTTGGGGCGCTTGATGGTGAAGCCCTCCGTGTTGCCGTAGATGGAGGTCGCCGCGTTCCAGTCGGGGATGTGAAAGCTGGTCTGCAGGATGGTGGGCGACTTGAACGCGCGGTTGTACGTCACGCGGAAGTTCTGCCCGGCCAGGGGTCGCACCACCACGCCCGCCTTGGGGCTGAACTGCGCGTCGTAGTTCTCGTGCGTGTCGTAGCGGCCCGCCACCACCACGTCCAGCCACGGCATCACCGGCGCCGTCAGCTGCCCGAACGTGCCGAACTGCCCCACGCTGATGTCGTCGCCCGTCAGGCGGTCCGTGAGCCACTGGCGGTCGCTGCTCACCACGTCCTGCCGGTAGCTGGTGCCCAGCACCAGCGCGCTGTTCAGGAAGAAGGGCAGGCGCGAGTTGTACTGCACCTCGGCGGCGTACATGCGCCCGTCGCTGGGCCAGTCGCTGGCGGCCACCAGCTGCTCGTCCGTGAGCCGCGAGGCCTCGGGGCGGGCCAGGTTGGGGTAGTAGGCCTGCGTGTAGCGGTTGGTGGCCCAGCTGTCGCCGGACTTGCTCTGCGCGCGGTAGGCCGTGGCGTACCAGCGCGGGCTGCTGAAGCGCAGCTGCTGGTAGTTGTATCCCCAGTTCTGCAGCTGGTTGCGCCCCACGTTGGTCTGCCCCACGCCGTCCGTCACGCTGGCGCCGCCGCTGAGCTCCAGCTTGCTCTCGCCAAAGTAGCGGGCGATGGCGCCGCTGCCGCGCATCACGCTGGCGTCCCAGTCCAGCCCCGCCGCGCCGTTGCGGCCCACCTCGGGCATGATGCCGGCGGCGGCCGCCTCGCCCTCGCGGTACTCGCGCGCGCCGCT
>DATING010000664.1:0-3236 GCA_035474555.1 Longimicrobium sp.
CTTCCACGAGGTTCTCGTACGTGATGGTGGAGCGCGTCTCGATGGCGATCCGCTCCGCCGGGACGCCCGCCCGGACCGCGCGGCGGCGCGCGACCTCCGCCTCCGCCAGCGTGTCGCCGGCGCCCACGCCGCCCGTGAACACGAGGCGCGCCACGCGGCCGCGGCGGTACAGCGCGACGGCGTGGTCGATGCGGGCGGCGAACACGGGCGACGGCTCCGCGCCCTGGACGGCGGCCCCCAGCACGATCGCCGCGTCCGCGCGATGGGGATCGTGCCGCGCGCCGTACGCCGCGATGCGCCACGCCAGCACCGCGCCCCACAGCACGGTCGCGCAGGCTGCGCCCGCCAGCAATCGCCGGGCGGTTCTCCGCGCGGGGGCCAACCGGCTCATGTCATCGACGCCCGCGGCGGCCGCGGCGGCAAGGCACGCAGACACCTCGCAGCCGTTCGGAACCGTTCACGGGGCCAGGCGCCACGGCGGATTCTTCCGGTTCTCACCCGCATGGTACAGGCAAATGGTGTTTCCGGCCGGGTCGTGGAGCCGAGACTCCCGCCAGAGCCACCGCTCGTCGCGCGGCAGGTGCGCGAACGCGAAGCCCTTCCCCTGGAGCTCCTCCACGAGCGCGTCCAGGCGGTCGCTTTCGAAGTAGATGACGACGCCCTGGTGGACGGGTGCTTCCTCCACTTTGTGCACGGAGAAGGTAGCGCCGCCCGACGGGCATTCGAAGCGCGCGTAGTGCGGCGCCTGGACGATCTGGACGAAGCCCATCCGCCGATAGAAGTCCGCGGATGCCTCGACGTCCAGCGCCGGGAGCGTCACCTGGTTCAGATCCATTGCAGCGAACGGGCAAGAGGGTTGGCTTCGCGCAGGCACGGCTCCGCCCCCCGCGCCCGTCCCGGCGGTCGTCTCCATCCGCGTCGGCCGATGGATCGGGCGGCGGCGTCAGGGGGGCGCCAGCAGGCTGCGGAAGGTGACGGAGTAGCGGAGCGCGTCCACGGCGGGGATGCTGTGCTCCCACTCCGTGCGCGACGGGCCGCGCAGCAGGTACGCGGAACGGGGCTCCGCCGTGAGCGAGTAGCGCTCCCACTTCGTCTCGTCCTTGCGCCGCAGCCGGAACGCGCAGGGCGAAACGAGCGAGATGCCGATCACGTCGCCGAACACGCCCTTGTCGCGGTGCCAGCCGATGGCCGCGCCGGGGCCGTACTCCGTCACCAGCGCGTGCGACAGCTCCTCCGGCGCCACCTCGGCGAATGCGGCGGCGCGGTCCCGCAGCGGCAGGAGGAACTCCGGGATGTCCTCCGTCTTGTGCAGCTTGCGCTCGCCGAAGTCGTAGTGCCAGCCGTACGAGACCACGCGGCGCTTGCCCACGTAGCCGTGGAACTCGAACTCCTTGAGCGGAAGCGTCTCGATGTGCTGCACGAGCGCCCGCTCCTCGTCCGCCGGCAGCACGTCGGCCTGGTAGCGGAACCCTTCCGGCGGTGCGACATCCCGGGCCTTCGCCATCATCCCTCCCCGTGCGGCGCTGTCCTCGTTCTCCAGCCGCCCTCACCAGCGCGGCGGGCGGCGGAACCGGACGATGCGCATCCCACATGCCGCAGGGGAGGACAGCATCAGCGGGCGCGGGCCCTCACGGCCGCCGGGCGACGGAAAGGACATGCGGGCTCATGCCGAGCAGCGAGGGCTCGGACTCCACCATCTCCGCGATGCGGATCATCTCGGCGCGGCGCACGGGATCGCTCCAGCGCGCGTCGAAGTCCGGGAGCATGCCGCACGGCCCCTCCAGCCCGTAGCAGCCCTCGACCCGGAATCCTGCCGTCCGGATCTCCGCGCACAGCTCCTCGGGACGATGGAAGTACGCGGTGGTGAAGAATCCCGGGCGCTGGGGACGGTGCACGCCGTCGCGCACGGACGCGTCGACGATCTCCCGGAACGCGGGATCGGTGGACAGGTCGCGCATCAAGCCGTACAGGGCGTACGCCCAGCGCGTGATCCCCGCCGCGAAGAGCACGCCTCCCGGCGACAGCACGCGTGCGGCCTCGGCCAGGGCGCGCGCCCGGTCCGGCGCATGGGGCAGATGGTACAGCGGACCCAGCAGCAGGACGGCATGCGCCGACGCGTCCGGATACGGCAGCGCGCGTGCATCGCCCACCGCGCACGATGCGGGCGGAGGGTCGATGGACCGGGCGCGGTCCCGGGCCTGCTCGACGAGGCGCGGGATGGGATCCAGGAGATGGACCGTGTATCCGCGCTCCGCCAGCCAGAACGCGTACGCCCCCGCCGCGCCGCCGACGTCCAGCACGGTCGCCGGCGCCGCGGGGGCATGGCGCTCGATGAGCTGACGGGTGCGGTACGCCTCCAGCTGCGGGAGCCCGCGCGTGTGGCGGTCCTCCTCGGGCGACCGGCCGTAGAACGCGGCGATGGCGGGATCCACGGGCGGGTGTGGGTGCTTTCGTGAGAGGGAGGACGGAGAGCTACGCGCCGAACTGCCGCAGGTGGTGGTCGATGTGCTTGTACGACAGCACGGCCCACTCCCGCGGCGCCAGCCGGCCGAAAAAGGCGTGCGGATGCGTGGTGCACGCGGCTGGCCCCGTGGCGAACCGGTCGATGAGCGCGGTCAGGCGGCGGCGCTCGGCATCCAGCTCCCGCTCGTCCCGCATCACCAAGTCCGGCGTGGTGGGCGTGTTGCGGCGGAACGGCTGCTCGTTCCCGATGGCCAGCCGCTTGAAGAGGGGCCCGAGAAGGTACCCGATGGGCATCCGCCGGGGCCGCACGTCGCCGACCGCCATCTCCATCGCGACGGCGCAGTGCGCGACGGTCTGCCCCGCGCTCATGGTGCCCCACAGCCGCGGGCTCTCCGGCCGCAGCTGCTGCAGGCGGTCCTTCACTTCCGCGGCCGTGGCCGGTTCGTACAGGTTCTTCATAGTGGATTCGTCGACGTCGGCTTCGGAGACGGTTTATGCGTGGCCGGAGGGGCTGGGCGGTTTGGGCATGCGGCTCCTCGGACGCGTGGTCCCGAGGAGGAACAGCGTCGAAAAGAGGGTGATGCCGATGATGATCACCATCCGTGCATAGCACGCCCACGCCGACGTCACGGCGATGGGATCGGTCGTGGACCCGAGGAGCTTCCTCTCTGCCCACAAACACCCGTAGACCAGCACGGTCACGACTACGGCCTGGAACCACTGGATCGTGAGGATCGCGCGCAGCCTGGATCCCAGCTTTTCGGCGAATCCCC
>DATING010000665.1:0-3683 GCA_035474555.1 Longimicrobium sp.
AACTCGCGTACCCCGGGCACCAACGGCTTCCTGAACTTCTTCACGGACCTGAACGGCCTGACGAGCAACGTGGCGCAGTGGGCGCAGAGCGTCGCGTCCGCGAGGCTGAACGACATTCCCGTGTCCGTGGTGCAGAACTTCGTCTTTCCCGGCGGCCGGACCTTCGACTTCAAGGACGCGGCGTTCTCCGCCAACCAGGACCTGGTGGCTCACATCAAGTACAACTAGCACTGCCCAGCGGCCGGCGTGCGCCCCCACGTACGCCGGGCGTCCTCCCGTGATCGAAGTTCGGCCGGGGCGACAAAACGGCCCCGCCAGTCTCTGGCGGGGCCGTTCTCGACCGGACGGGACGGGCGCGTCGTCAACGAGCGCTCAGAACGTGCGCTTGGGTCCATTGCGATTGCCCCAGACCTCCGGACCATCATACGCCTTGATGGCCGCCAGCTGCTCGGGCGTCAACGACGCAAAGAAGCCCGGATGGTTGCGCATCCGGCGCTCCGCCTCTTCCAGCGACGGGATCGGGGGCGGCGAATACCAGGAGCGCCGAATGCGGCGGATTCCCCAGCGTACCGGACGGCTGGACCGGGAAGATACCCGCATGGATCGTGACCGCGAGGGGCGCGGGGGCGTGGCTGTGATGCTGGTGCGATTTGTCATGGCTCGATCCTCCTCTCGCAATATAGCGCACGTTCCCCGTGCCATACAGTGTTGAAGCCGAGCTGTTCGTAGATCCTGAGCGCGCCCGGGAGCGGCTCCACCAGCCGCAGATGCGAAGCCTGGAGAGCCCGGCCAAAGGTCTCGGCGGCATCCACGACGAGAAAGGCGATCGCCCCGCGGAGAGGATGCGCCGGATCGTGCGCGCTTTCGATGTAATCGATGGAGACACTGTTGCGCCGTCCATTCGGGTCCTTGTCCGACACGCGCCCGACAGCCAATCCGCACAGCACCCTGTCGCTCCAGATCGCGAGGTGAAACGAGGACGGATGCCTCCATGCGCGCCGAAGCAGCGGCTCCCAATCCCAGCCGCCCCACCCGGACGGGTGCCCGCCGCCCCAGGTTGCCTTCCACACCGCCAACGTGTGCGGATCACATTCGGCGAGACGCAGAGGCACGCTCGTAAGCCCCGATGCCAACGCACGGTCGCGCACCAGATCAAAGGCGGATTTCCGGAGCCGCGCGTAGCGCTGCTGGGCTTGTTTGAACGCGGCGTGTGACATCGCGGAGTGGGCGGCGGGTGAGCAGGGCCGCCAAACTTCCGCCGATTCCATCCGGAAAACAAGGGATTTTCGCTGGCCGCTTTGCACCGCTCCAAAGCGTCCACGTATGGACCTGCGCGTCATCCAGGCCCGGCGCAGAATCACGAAATCTCCCGCTCGTATTGCGCCCGCGGAGATACGGGATCTCTGTGGGCGCGGATCACTCCTCGTCGTCCTCCTCCATCCCGTCCGGCTGGTTCTGCCGCTTTCGCTTGCCCGCGAACGGGTCGTCGCCGGCAAGGAGGTCGTCCTGGCGCACGCCGGCCTGGCGCAGGTGCTCCGCGACGTCGATGCGGTCCTCGAACGCGCACACCAGCGCGTACTCGCGCCGCAGCCGCCCCACCGCGTCCGCCTTGAAGTCCCCGCGGGTCGCCGCTCGCGCACCGGAATTTCGGCAGCCAGACGAACGAAGGCCCCGCCGGCAGCCGGCGGGGCCTCGTCCGTCAGATATCGCCGCGGCCGCGAGGCCGGCGCTTCATCGGCGGCGGGGGCGGGGGCGGGGGGCCAAGGACTTCGGGGCTGTCGTAGTTGCGCAAGAACTCAAGATCTTCCTCCCTCAGCGTCTCCCACAGGGAAGGTCGGCTACGCAGGCGTTCCTCGATCTCCGCCAACCACGGCGGCAGCGGGCGGCGCGGGGGCCTCGCTTTCGGATCCGCAGGGCAGCGCTCAGAACGTGCGCTTAGGTCCATTGGGATCACCGAACACCTCCGGACCATCATACGCCTTGATGGCCGCCCACTGCTCGGGAGTCAATCGCGACAGCAGCGATTGATAGCCACGTATCCGCGCAAGTGCTTCCTCGAAGGGCGGAGGCGGGGAAAACCGTACACGCCGGATGCGGCGAAGGGCTCCGCCGGCAAGACCGCCGTACAGCGAGCGCGTGCGCGTGAGTGCGGATATCGTGCTAGAAAGATTTCTCATGGCTCAATCCTCCTCTCGCAATATAGCACGCGTTCGCCCTCGTATACAGGTCCGAACCCCAGCCCGGCGTACAAGGCGATGACGCCCGGAAGCGGATCCTTGAGGCGGACTGCTCCCGCCTGGAGCAGACGGCCGTACGCGTGTGCCGCCGAGGTTGCGAGGATCGCGATGCTGCCCCGCAACGGATGCCCGGGATCATGCGCGCTCTCCAGGTAGTCGATGAAAACCACGCTTCGCGATCCGTCCGGATTGCGGTCGGGCACGCGCCCCACTGCCAGGCCGCACAGAGTATCTTTGCTCCAGATCGCGAGATGGAATGATGCCGGGCGCCTCCATGCTCGGCGTATCAGGGGCCCCCAGTCCCACCCTCCCCAGCCAGAGGGATGCGAGCCGGCCCACGCCTGCTGCCAGACAGAGAGGGTGTAGGCCGTACAGTCCGCCAGACGCAGCGGCACCCGCACCATCCCGGAGGCGAGCGCGTCTGCCTGGACCAGCGCATACGCGGATTGTCTTAGCCGGGCGTAGTACTGCTGCGCCCGCCGGAACGATGGGTCTTGCATCGGCGGCGTGTGACCAGGCGACAGGATCAGGAAAGCCGCCAAACTTCCGCCGATTCCATCCGGAAAACAAGGGATTTTCGCTGGCCGCTTTGCACCGCTCCAAAGCATCCACGTATGGACCTGCGCATTACCCAGCATCAGCGCAGAATCACGAAATTTCCCGCTCGTATTGCGCCCGCGGAGATACGGGATCTCTGTGGGCGCGGATCACTCCTCGTCGTCCTCCTCCATCCCGTCCGGCTGGTTCTGCCGCTTTCGCCTGCCCGCGAACGGGTCTTCGCCGGAAAGGAGATCGTCCTGGCGCACGTCCAGCGCTTCCAGCGCCTCGGCGGCGGCCTCGGCGCCGGCACCGTACAGGAAGACGGGGACGCCAGCCTGGCGCAGGTGCTCCGCGACGTCGATGCGGTCCTCAAAGGCGCACACCAGCTCGTACTCGTGCCGCAACCGCTCAACCGCATCCGCCTTGAAGTACCCCGCGGGGCGCTGCTCGCCGGTGGGGCGCATGATGAGCGCGTCGTACTCGGTGAGCCCGTTCGCCTCCAGCCAGCGCAGGGTCTTGGGCCGCGTGTACTCCGGCCGGCCGGTCAGGAAGAGGATGCGCAGCCCCGCGGCGTGCAGCGCCCGCAGCACCTCCATGGACGCGGCGATGGGCGCGTCCGTGTCGATGGCGTCGAAGTACGAGTGCCAGTCGCGCGCGCGGCCCTTCTCCACCTCCACGAAGTGCGCGCGCGCCGTGTCGTCGCTCAGGGTGCCGTCCAGGTCCCAGATCACGGCTTTCAGCAGCTGCTTCGCCATCCACGCCCCTCGTCGGCAAGGTCCGGTCGATCGGGAACGGCTCGCGGTGCTGGAAGATGCTTGCCAGCGCGAACCGGGCCCCCTCGGCGGCGAGCCTGAACAGGTGCGCCAGTGCGTGAGTGCGCGAGTGCGTTGCAGCCGGTGTCGAACG
>DATING010000666.1:0-7834 GCA_035474555.1 Longimicrobium sp.
TGGCAAGTGATTGGAATCCAGGGGATTACACGCGTCCGGAGATCTTCCCGCACGGCGAACGGGGT
Source organism: Longimicrobium sp. (assembly GCA_035474555.1). Taxonomy (GTDB): domain Bacteria; phylum Gemmatimonadota; class Gemmatimonadetes; order Longimicrobiales; family Longimicrobiaceae; genus Longimicrobium. The sequence continues at coordinate 66 of DATING010000666.1, forward strand.
CCACCTCTCGCGCGCCGGATGGCTCCGTGTTACTCTATGAATGGGAGGTGTGGGGTGGCGGAGGCGGGCGCCGGCGGCGGGCAACGCGCGGGCGCGACGGAGATTCGCAGTCACCAGAGAGGGAGCCAACATGAGGAAGCCGGTCAGCAAGCACGCGCTGCGCAGAGCCATGGAACAGGCCCGTGCCGAAGGCATGCTCGCCTGGGATGCCCCCACGGGCGCCGTGGTGGACCAGGTGTGGCACCAGATCGCCCGCGAGGCGGTGGACGGCAAGCCCCGCTCGGGCCAGGCCCGCGCGTCGGACGGCCGGCGCCTGCTGGACGAGGCACTCGTCTGAGCCGCGACCCGCGGCCGTCCCATACCGCTTCTTTCGTGAGGGAATCCAATCCCCAGCACACCGCGAGCCCCGGCCCCGGCCGGGGCTCGCTGCGTGCCGAGCTCCTCTTCAACCTCACCTTTCTGGCCCTGGCCGCCGGCGTGCTGGCCGCCGCCACCAGCATCGTGGCCGCCCGCGTGCGCCCCGGCGGCGGCTGGGTGCTGCTGGGCGCGCTGATCGTGGCGGACGTGCTCGTCTACGTCCTCCTGGCCAACTACCTGATCGTCCGGCTGGTGCTGCGCCCCGTGCAGGCCGCCGCCCAGACCGCGCAGGCCGTGGCCGGCGGCGACTACGCCCGCCGCGCCCCCGCCGCCGAGAGCCGCGAGATGGGCGACCTGTCCAACGCGCTCAACCGCATGGCCGACCAGCTGCTGGAGAACCAGGAAAAGCTGGCCCACAACGTCCAGTCGCTGGACGAGACCAACCGCCGCCTCCTGGCCACCACCCGCGACCTGGTGGAGGCGGAGAAGCTGGCCTCCATCGGCCGGCTGGCGGCGGGCGTGGCGCACGAGATCGGCAATCCGCTGGGCGCGCTGATGGGCTACGCCTCCGTCCTGCGCCGCCGCGGCGCCGACCCCGAGCTGGCCGACGGCGTGGAGGGCGAGGCCAGGCGCATCGACCGCATCGTCCGCGGGCTGCTGGACTACGCCCGCCCCGCGCCGCCGGAGCGCGAGGACGTGGACGTGAACGCCGCCCTGCACGCCGCCATCCACCTGCTGCGCGTAAAGGGCGTGATGGCCGAGGTGGAGATCGACAGCCGGCTGGCGGAAGGGCTGCCCCCCGTGCTGGGCTCCCCGCACCTGCTGGAGCAGGCGTTCGTCAACCTGCTGGACAACGCGCAGCGGGCCATGGGCGGGCGGGGGCGCATCACCGTGCGCACGGAGCTGGAGCGCTACCAGGCGCCCTCCGCCATCCCCTACCGCCGCGCGGACGACCCGCCGGGCATCAGCTACGCGCACCTGCGCCGGCAGACGGTGACCAGCGTGCGCGACCCGCACCGCATCGAGCCGGGGACGGAGACCGTGCGCATTACCCTGGCCGACACGGGGCCGGGGATCCCCGAAGACCACATCGACAAGGTGTTCGACCCCTTCTTCACCACCCGTCCGCCGGGGGAGGGAACGGGGCTGGGCCTTGCCATCGTCGCGAGCACGGTGTCAGACTTCGGCGGGCGCATCGAGGCGTCATCGGGGGCCGGCGGCGGCGCCGTCTTCACCCTCTCCCTCCCCACCCGGCAGCCCGCGTGAGCGAACGGCGCGTACTGGTCATCGACGACGAGGCGGGGCTCCGGCACACCCTGCTCCTCATCCTGCGCGACGAGGGCTACCAGGTCGTGGTGGCCGAGGACGGCGAGGCGGGGCTGCGCATGGCCCTGGCCGAGACCCCCGACCTGGTGCTGTGCGACGTGCGCATGCCCCGCCTGGGCGGCCTGGAGTTCCTGGAGCGCTACCAGGAAGCCGGCGGCACGGCGCTGGTGGTGATGATGAGCGCGTACGGCACCCTGGACGCGGCCGTAGCGGCCATGCGCAAGGGCGCCTACGACTACATCAGCAAGCCGTTCAACGCCGACGAGGTGATCCTCACCCTGCGCAAGGCCGAGGAGCGCGAGCAGCTGCGCCGCGAGGTGGCCCGGCTGCGCAAGGTCGTGGGCGAGGTGCAGGGGTTCGAGGGCGTGGTGGGCGAGTCTGCCGCCATGCGCGAGGTGATGGACCTGGCCGCGCGCGTGGCCCCCTTTCCGTCCACGGTCCTGCTGACGGGGGAAAGCGGCAGCGGCAAGGAGGCCGTCGCCCGCGCCGTGCACCGCGCCAGCCCGCGCAACGGCAAGGCGTTCGTGGCCGTGAACTGCGGCGCCATCCCCGAGAACCTGCTGGAAAGCGAATTGTTCGGCCACGAGCGCGGTGCGTTCACGGGCGCGGACCGGGCGCGCGAGGGGTTGTTCGAAGAGGCGGACGGCGGCACGCTCTTCCTGGACGAGATCGGCGAGCTGACGCTGCCCCTGCAGGTCAAGCTGCTGCGCGTGCTGCAGGAGCGGCAGATCCGCCGGGTGGGGGGCACGGGCGAGAAGCCGGTGGACGTGCGCGTGCTGGCCGCCACGGCGCGCGACCTGGTGGACGAGGTGCGCGAGGGGCGCTTTCGCGAGGACCTGTTCTACCGCATCAACGTCGTGCAGATCCTCGTCCCCCCGCTGCGCACGCGCCCCGAGGACGTGCCGCCGCTGGCCGAGCACTTCATGCGGCTGCACGCCAAGCGGCTGGGGGTGGAGGCGCCGCCCCTGTCGCGCGAGCTGGTGCCCGTGCTGGCCGCGTACACGTGGCCGGGCAACGTGCGCGAGCTGGAGAACGTGATCGAGCGGGCGCTGGTGCTGTCCGGCGGAAACGTGGGGGTGGAGCACCTGCCGCCGCACGTGCGCAGCGGCCGCCACCCCTTCCAGGTGCCGGACGACGACGGGGACCTGAGCGTCAAGCGCCGCCTGCCCGCGCTGGAGAAGTCGCTGATCGTGCGGGCGCTGGAGCGGTCGCGGGGCAACCGGACCAAGGCGGCGGAGCTGCTGGACCTGTCCGTGCGCGCGCTCTCGTACAAGATCCACGACTACGGGCTGGAGTGAGGAACAGAGTGCCAAGTGACTAGTGCCAAGTGACTAGTGCCAAGCGTGCGGTCACTTGGCACTTGTTACTTCTCGCTTGGCACTTCCGTCCTTGGGCGTGCCCCTCCGCTGCGCTCCGGGTCGGGCAGCGCGCGCCGTAGGGCACGATACAACTGTGCCCAACGGCGCCGAGCCCACGAAGGGCCGGGACACGGTACTGCTGTGTCCCGGCCCTTCGCGTTCTCGGCCCTGCGGGCGCGCATCCCTCACGCAACGACGCCCGGTCCGCCGGGTCCGCGCGGGGCCCTCACCCCCGGCCCCCTCTCCCGTACCCGACCTGTCAGCACCCTCGATTGCCTTCCCCGTACGGGAGAGGGGGAGATGCCCGTGCAGGGGGGCAGGCTGCGGCGGTCGCGCATTTCTCCCCCTCTCCGCGAGGAACGAGCGGGGAGGGGGCCGGGGGGAGGGGCCCTCCGCGCGTGCACATGACCCGCCTTTCCCGCACTGCCCCCGCCCCCCCGAAGTTCGTCCCGAAGCCGGGGAAAAGCCTGCCACCGCACCCCGCCGCGCAACTTTAATCTTTCGCCCGGCGGTGGATCATACCGCACCTGTCTCCATCGGGACCCTCAGCCGCTCTCTCGCGCCAGCGCGTGCACACCCCATCCGCACAATCCGGGAAAATTCCGCGTATCGGGTGCGATGATGTCGATTCACATCAACATCTTGAATCGAGTCGTGGCCCAACGAAAAAATCAGTACGCGTCCTGGCGGGTGGCGATTTGACCGGCGTCCACGTTCCAAAGCATATAGGGTGAGCACCCGCGGGAGCGCCGGCTGGACGGCCCGCGGATCACCGGCATGCGGTCGCGGCGCGCGCGGCGGGAGGGAGCGGTGGCGGGGAAGGGGACCGGGGGATTCACCCTGCACGAGGTGATGGTGGTCGTGGTCATCATCGGCATCGCCGCGGCCATCGCGGCGCCCCGCATGGAGGCGCTCGCGGCCGTGGTGCGCACGCGCGGCGCCGCCAACCGTCTCGCGGCCGACCTGGCCTACACGCGCCAGCTCGCCAGCCGTACGGGCCAGCGCGCCCGGCTGGTGCTGGAGCGCTCGCCGGACTGCCCCGCGCCGCCCGGGTGGACGGCGGGGCACCGCTATCAGGTGATCAGGGCCGGGCGCGACAGCGTGGCCGCCGTGCGCGACCTGCGCCTGGACGGCGCGCCCCTGTGCCTGGCCTCCAACGGAACCGGCCCCGTGGTGTTCCGCTCCAGCGGCGTGCTGATGGGGTTCGACAACCGCACCCTCGTCGTGCGGCAGGGACGGTACCCGCCCGACACCCTGACCGTCTCCGCCGTGGGCCGCGTGCTGCGAAGATACTGAAACATATGGACGTAGCAGCTTTGGAGGCTGTTCCGGTGTCAGAATCAGGAAAAGAGTTCCGGGTCGGAAAGAATGTCCGGCGGGTAGGTCGGTGAAAACGGCGTAAGTGCTTGCCTTTCAAGGCTTCCGGGCAGGGCACGGAACCTGACTATCAGGCCGGCATGATTTGCTTACATCCTTCCCGCCCGACCGGCCGCCGCGGCTTTACCCTCATCGAGATGCTCGTGGTCCTCGTCCTCATGGGGATCATGGCCACCATGGCGGGTCCCCGGCTGGTGAACTGGGCGCGGGTCGTAGGGCAGCGCGGCGCCCTGAACGAGCTCGTGGCGGATCTTTCGCTGGCTCGTACGCAGGCCGTGCGGCAGGGACAGACGGTGTCGCTGCGCGTGACCGACGCCACCCATTACCGGGTGACGGTGGACAACGCCGCCGGCAACGTCGTGCGCACCCTCAAGACCGTGGACCTGGGCGCCACCTACAAGGGGACGCGGCTCACGCAGACCACGGGCCGGGTGTCGTTCGACTCGCGGGGGATGTTCCGCACCTCGAGCACCTTCGACAACCTCGGCGTCCGGCAGGGCACCACCACCAAGACCGTACGCATCAGCGTCGTGGGGAGGATCTATCGTGACTGACGAGCGGACGCGGGTCCGGAACCGCGGGGGCTTTACCCTGATCGAGGTGCTGGTGGCCATGGTCATCCTGGCCATCGGCCTGCTGGCCCTGGAGGCCCTGGCCGTGGGCAGCGCGCGCATGGTGGTCCGCGCCGACCGCGAGAGCCAGTACAGCGCCCTGGCCACCGAGCGCCTGGAGGGCGTGCTGCAGCGCATCGACCTGGGCCAGAACCCCGCCAGCGGCGAGACGGACGAGGACGACGGCGCAACCGTCGCCACCGTCGTGACCCGGGACGTGGTGGGGGCGCGCAACGTCTTTACCGTCACCGTAACGGTGACCCCTCCGCCCGGCCAGGGCTGGAGCCTGAGACCCGTAACCGTGGTGGGCCGTGCATTCCGATAACCGCAGCCGCCGCGCCGGCTTCACCCTGGTGGAGCTGATGGTGGCGCTCCTCATCACGGGCTTCATCACCGCCGCGCTCTTTCAGCTCCTGAGCGGGCAGTCGCGCATGGTGGCCGTGCAGAGCGCCAAGCAGGAGGCGCAGCAGAACGTGCGCGGGGCCCTGGAGATCGTTTCCAGCGAGCTTCGCAGCGCCATCCCCGGCGCCATCCTGCGCGCGGACGACCAGGCCGTGACCTTCATGCAGCCCCGCGCCTGGGGCGTGGTGTGCCAGGTGAACCTGAACACGGTGACGGCGGTGTTTCCCGTCACGGGCGCCCTGGACGGCTGGACGGTCGCCCCGGCCAACGGCGTGCTCATCAACCAGACGGCGGACCCCATGGCGGCGCCCCTCTGGCGGCCGAGCCCGCAGCTGCCGCTGCTGCGGGCGCGGATCACCGCGGTGCAGCAGCTGGCCACCCCCGCCACCGCGCCGTGCAACACCATGCTGGCGGAGGGGCCGGCCGTGGCCGTGCGCATCACCACCAGCGGCGCCCTGACCGGCGCCGTGGGCAACCTCGTGGTGACGTACACGCTCACGCAGTACGACGTGGCCCAGGACGCCAACCAGAAGTGGTGGCTGCGGCGCAGCAACGGGCTCAACGCCGCCGGCGGATTCATCCAGCAGCCCCTGGCGGGGCCGCTGGAAGAGGACTTGTTCGGCTTTACCTACTTTGGCAACGACCCCGTGAACCCCATCGCCGCGCCGGGCACCAACGCGGCGGGGCTGGCGGCCATCCGGGCGGTGGGCGTGCAGGTGGTTTCCGGCAGCATCCAGAAGGTGAACGACCACGCGCAGCGGGACAGCGGCGCCGTGCGCGTCATGCTGCGCAACTGATGAGGCTCCCCATGACACGAACGGCATCCATGACAGGTCTGGCGAGGGTTGGGCGCGGGCGCCGCGGGGTGGCCCTGCCGGTGGCGCTGGTGGGGCTGGTGGTCATGTCGCTGCTGGTGACCACCGTGCTGCTCACCTCCACCACGGAGGGGGCCATCAGCGCCGCGCAGGCCAACGGCGCGCGCGCCCTGTACAACGCCGAGGGCGGGCTCAGCGAGGTGCTTCGGGCGGCGATCGTCTCGCGGCAGCCCCTGGCCACCGGCCCGCAGACGCTGCAGCTGGCCGAGTCCAGGCAGCGGGTGCGCGTGACGACGGCGCTGCTTCGCAGCGACGTCGCGGACCCGGCCTTTCCCAACGTGTGGATGCGCACCTACTCGCTCACGGCCGAGCCCGTGGACGCGTCCGGGAACACCACGGGACGCGCCGTGGTGGCCATGGTCCGGCAGAACCGGCCCCGCCCCGATCCGCTGTCCATGAACATCACGTCGGCCATCACCCTGGGCGGCGACATGCACGTGAACGGCAACGCCTTCACGGTCAGCGGCCGGTCCAACGCCTGCGGGGCAAACGGCGGCGTGGACGCCGTGCGCGCGGCCTCGGACTCGGACATCACCACCAACAACACGAACCACTTCAACAACTTCAACGGCTACGAGGACGGGCAGAACACCAACGGCCTGAACGCCATCGAGCGCTCCGACCTGTCCCGTGACGAGCTCGCCGACAACGTGCTGAGCGGAAAGAGCGTGGAAGAGATCATCGCCACCGTGCCGCTGAGCCAGAAGTTCGGCCCCCGCTGGCACGCCGCGGGCACGCCCAACCGCACCTGGGACGGCACCCTGGGCCCCACCGACGGCGGCGTGGCCGTGATCGACGGCAACGGCGGCACCGTGGAGATCGAGGGCGGCACGGGGGTGGTCATCATCGTGAACGGCAACCTGCTCATGAATGGCAACTCGTCGTTCGCCGGCATCATCATCGTGGAGGGCAACTTCACCCTCTCGGGCAACCCCACGGTCACGGGTGCCCTGGTTTCGCTCGCCATGCAGGGCGAAAACGAGATCCAGCAGGACGACAGCGCCATCGCCAACGGCTCCATCACCGTGCAGTACGACAAGTGCGCCATCGACGGCGCGCTGCAGAAGTTCGGCGACGTGGCGCACTCGGCCCCGGCCGACATCATCGGCACCACGTTCGCCTGGTCCGAGGTGGTCCGGTAGTGCAACTCAATGACGGCATGGCACCGGCAAGCTTGACGCCGATGCCATGCCGCGCTATCGTGACGCATCCTCCCGTACACACCACGTTTACCCTTTCCGCACTGCAGCGGCTTTGCGTTGCAGATTCCCGGGACCCTTTTGCCCAGGCCCATGGTTTCGTTCCTGCGCCGCAACAAGATCACGGTGGGGCTCGACATCGGCAGCGGCTTCGTAAAGGTCGCTGTCATTGACCACTCCGGCGCCGAGCCGGAGCTGGTGCACGTGTCGCACACCCCCCTGATCGCCGACGCCATCGTGGAGGGCGAGGTCATGGACCCGCAG
>DATING010000667.1:0-3309 GCA_035474555.1 Longimicrobium sp.
TCGACGATGGTGTCGTTGATCGCCGCCTCCTCCGCCGCCGGGTGCTGCGCTTTTGCGTGGTCCGGCGGCATGGGAACCGTGGAGTTGGTGACCGGCTGCGGCGTGCCGATGTCGGGCGCATCCGCGGGCCCGAACGCCAGGTCGCGGATCAGCACCGTCAGCGGCACCGCCAGGATGGCCCCCGTCGCCCCCAGCACCCACGCCCAGAAGATCACGGAGAGAAAGCTCAGCAGCGCCGAGATCTTCATCTCCCGCCCCACGAACCGCGGGCTGATGACGTTGTCCAGCACGTTGTTGATCACCTGGTATCCCACGAACACGATCAGCGCCTCCTGCCATCCGGCTTCCACCAGCGCCAGCAGCGTGGGCGGGATGAGCGAGAGCGTAAAGCCGATGTTCGGCACGAAGCTCAGCACGAACGACAGCACGCCCCACAGCAGCGCGTAGTCCACCCCCAGCGCCACCAGCAGCACGTAATCCAGCACGGCCGCGATCAGCCCCAGCACGGCGCGCACGCCCATGTAGCCGCGGATGGTGTCGCTGAACGCCAGGAACCGCGCGGCCAGCGGGCTGTAGTTGCGCGAGCGCGTGCTGGCCCGGCGCTCCAGCTCCCACATCCCGCCCAGCATGAACGCGAAGATGAAGAGCGTCAGCACCAGGCTGCTGAGTGACGCCGCCATGGATCCCGACGCGTTCAGCACCCACCGCCCCACCTCCGGCCCCTGCGCCGCGCGCTGCAGGTAGTCGAACGCGTCCACGTTGTACCGCGCCAGCAACGCGTTGAGCTGTGAGACCAGTCCGTTCAGCTGCTCGCGGTAGACGGGAAACTGCAGGGCCAGCTGCCGCAGCGACACGCCCACGAACGCCACCAGCGTCAGGCCGGTGAGCACCACGGCGATCACCACCAGGGTGACGGCCAGCCCGCCCGCGAGCCCCCACTTTCGCAGCTTGACGGTCATCGGCTGCAGCAGCAGCGCCAGGAATCCCGCCATCAGCATGGGGTTCAGGATCCCCGATGCCGTGCGCATCCCCGACACGATGATCACCACGCACGCCCCGCCGATCAGCCAGGGCAGGGGACCGCGCTTCATCAGGCTGGGCGGCTGCAGGGCGGGACTGAGCATGGGCGGTGATGGGCGGAGGATGAGTCGGATTCCGGGCGCGCGTCACGAGCCGGCAAGATAGGCCGCCGCCCGGCGTTTGCGGAAGGATGGCGGGCATCACGGATCGCGAACGCCGATTCCAATCCCCGACGGCGGCTGGATCGTACGCGCACGGGCTTTACGAGACGCGATCGGGTGTTGATTCGCGGATTTCGGCGCTCGAGGTCTGCGTGCCTGCGCGGTCCGGGCGATTTGGGATGAACCGCCCGGATGCGTGGATGACCGGAATCAGCCGCGAATCTGCCGTCAGCTCCCGCGGTCGAGCCCCTCGCCCGCGCGGTGGAACGGCGGCAGCGAGACGGGGAGCCGCCCGCGGACCGGCGCGGCGCCGAGGAGGGCGCGCGCGGCGGCCGCCTCGCTCACGCCGGCGTTGCTCCACGCCAGCAGGTACGCGGGGACGGAGGGAAAGGATTCCAGCAGGTACGGGCTCCCCAGGGAGACCGCGACGACGGGCTTCCCCGACGCGGAGAGGGCCTCGAGCCACGGGCCGAACCCCCCGCCTATCCCCAGCGCGCGGTACTGCACCGGCGACACGGCCACGCTGGCGACCACCACGTCCGCCCCCGCCGCCCGCTCGCGCAGGGAGGCGAAGGTCGCGGCAGAGGTGGACGGTCCCACGCGGACGTGGTCCACCGACATCCCGCCGCCCGCCAGCCCGCTGTTGAGCCCCGCGCCGGCCGAGCCGCGCCCGGATTCCGTGTAGGTGACGTGCAGCACGCGCGCGCCCGGCCGCAGCGGCACGAGGCTGCGCCCGTCGCGCACGAGGGTGATGGAGCGCTGCGCCACCTGCCGCGCCACCGCCCGGTGCGCGTCCGTGCCCACCTGCCCGGCGACCGCGCCCGTCTCCACCCGCGCGCCGCGGTGCAGCCCCGCCGCCGCCTTGGCGCGCAGCACCCGCCGCGCCGCCTCGTCGATGCGCGCCTGGGGGATGCGGCCGGACTGCACCGCCGCCACGATGGCGTCGATGACCCCCTCATGCCCGGGCGGCTGCAGGAGCACGTCCGCGCCCGCCAGCAGCGCCAGGATGGACGCCTCCGCCACGGAGTAGTTGCGGGTCACGCCGCCCATGTTGAGCGCGTCGGTAAAGACGAGCCCCTCGAACCCCAGCCGCCCCCGCAGCTCGTCGCCGATCATCCGCGGGGAAAGCGAGGCGGGGCGCGCGTTGGGCCCCTCCAGCCCCACGGCGGCGATGTGGCCCACCAGGATCCCGTCGATCCCCGCGCGCACGGCCGCGCCGAACGGCGCCATCTCCACGGACCGCAGCCGCGCCTCGTCGCCGCCCACCTCCGGCAGCCCCACGTGCGAATCCACCCGCGTGTCGCCGTGCCCGGGAAAGTGCTTGCCGGCGGAGAGCAGCCCCCCTTCGCGCGCGCCCCGCATCCACGCCGTCCCCATCCGCGCCACCAGCTCCGGCGACTCGCCGAAGGAGCGCACGTTGATGATGGGGTTCGCGGGATTGGAGTTTACGTCGAAGAGCGGGCCGAGCGTCATGTGGATGCCCACGGCGCGCGCCTCGTCCGCCGTCGCGCGCCCGGCCTGCCGCGCCAGCGCCGTGTCCCCCGCCGCGCCAAAGGCCATGGACGGCGGCATGGTCGTTCCGCCGGGGGTGAGCCGCATCCCCGGCCCCGTCTCCAGGTCGGAGACGATGAGCAGCGGCACGGCGGCCCGCATCTGCGCCGCGTTCAGCTTGCCCGCGAGCGCCGCCGGCGTCCCCGTGCTGACGATGAGCCCGCCCACGTCGCCGCGCGACACCCACGCGAGCATCCGGTCCCGCTCCGACGGGTTGGCCGCCACCGACTGCCCGCTGATCCACGGGAACACCAGCTGCGCCACCCGCTGCCGGGGCGAGAGCGCCGCCAGCGTGCGCTCCACCCACGCCTGCCCCGCGGAGTCCGCCCGCAGGGGCGGGACGCGCGGGGGCTCGGTCGGCCGGGCGGGGGCGGTGCGCGTGGTGTCCTGCGCGGCCTCGGCGCGGGTGCGGTCGCCGGGGGCGCAGGCGGCCAGCATCAGCGCCAGCGTGGTGACGGGGCGGAGGGCGAGAATGGGCAGCACGTCGTCGCGGGCTCGGGTGGAGACGGATCGGGATCGGCGGAAGGGATGCAAGCACTTCGCCGGAACTCCTGCCGTACTCCGCCGGCGGGGAAAA
>DATING010000668.1:0-2073 GCA_035474555.1 Longimicrobium sp.
CCTCCGCCAGCACCATCATCAGCGTGTACGTCTCCTCCCCGGTGGCGCATCCGGCCGTCCACACGCGCACCGCGGCGCCGGGTTCCTTGCGTCCCAGGATGGCGGGGACGAACTCGCGGGCCAGCGTGTCCCACGCCTCCGGGTCGCGAAAGAAGGAGGTGACGTTGATGAGGATGGTGTTGAACAGCGCCTCGTACTCCTCCGGGTGCACCTCCAGGAAGTCCCGAAAGGCATCGAAGGTATCGATCTCCAGCGTCTGCATGCGCTTTTGCACGCGGCGCATGAGGGTGGAGCGCTTGTATCCCGTGAAGTCGAAGCTCCGGCTGCTCTTGAGGAACTCCAGGAGCGATTCGAACGCGGGGTCGTGCGGCTGCGCGGTCATTCGTGCTGCGCGTGCAGGGTCTCGATGAGCTGGATCAGGCGCGGGGCGATGTCTTCCAGGGGCAGCGCCTCGTCTACCCCTCCCGCCGCTGCGGCGGCGCCGGGCATGCCGAAGTGCAGGGAGGTGGCGCGGTCCTGGGCCAGCACGGTGCCGCCCCCCCGGTGCACCCGCAGGGAGCCCGCGGCCCCGTCCTGCCCCCGTCCCGTCAGCACGACGGCGATCACGGGCGCGCCGGCATCGGCCAGCGAGCCCAGCAGCACGTCGGCCGAGGGGCGTGAATAGTGGACGGGCTCCGTGTCCGTGAGCGACAGCGTGCGCCCCGGGCCCAGGCGCAGGTGGTGTCCGGACGGCGCCACGTACACCGTCCCCGCCCGCAGGACGGTCCCGTCCTCCGCCTCCACCACGGGGAGCGGCGTGCGCTGCCCCAGGATGTGGGGGAGCAGGCTCGCCCGGCCGTCCTGCAGGTGCTGCAGCACCACCACCGCGGCGTCCAGCGACGCGGGAAGGGCACCCAGTACCGCGGTGAGCGCCTGCAGCCCGCCGGCGGAGGCCACCAGCGCCACCACCGCGAGCGCGCCGGGTCCATCCACGGGAAAGGGGCTGTCGGGAGGCATGGTCGGCGTGCCCCTCGCCGGGGCCGCGCACCGGACGATGCCGCATCGGCGCGCTGTCTACTCCGTCCACCCAGGGGATGTGTGCCGGGGGTGGAAAGACCGGTGCAGAACCCGCTTAAAGTGCGCTCCGCGCGGCCAAAAGTCAAACCGCGGGAGAAACATTTGTGCAGGATCGTGACGGAGCGACCGTTACGCGCCGCCAAAGCACGCCTTTTGCGGCCCACCCCTGTCTTCGGAAAGGGAACGGCCGCAAAGCGGCGCACATCGAATCGAGTGGAGTATCTTGTCGGAACGGGACATCATCGTCATCGGCGCGTCGGCGGGCGGGGTGGAGGCGGTGGCCGCGCTGGTGGAGGCGCTGCCGCGCGACCTTGCGGCGGCCGTCTTCGTCGTGGTGCACTTTCCCCCGCACGTCACCAGCGTGCTTCCGCGCATCCTCACGCGCCGCGGGGGGATGGCCGCCGTGCACCCGGCGGATGGCGACGCCATCGAGCTGGGGTGCGTGTACGTGGCGCCGCCGGACCTGCACCTGCTGGTGGAGCGGGACCACGTGCGCCTGGTGCGCGGCCCGCGGGAGAACGCCGCGCGCCCGGCCGTGGACCCGCTCTTTCGCAGCGCGGCGCGGGCGTACGGGCCGCGCGTCATCGGGGTCATCCTCACGGGCAACCTGGACGACGGGACGGCGGGGATGCTGTCCATCAAGTCGGCCGGGGGCGTGACCGTGGTGCAGGACCCGGACGATGCGCTGTACGCCGGGATGCCCACGAGCGCCGTGCGGCACGTGGACGTGGACCACGTGCTCCCCCTTTCGGGGATCGCATCGCTCCTCACTCGCCTCGTCGGTCAGCCGGTCGAGGAGAAAGGCCCGGGCCCCGTGGCACGGCAGCAGTCGGACGAGGTGCCCATCAGTGAGATGGATCGCGGCGCGCTGGAGAGCGACCGGGCGGGAGCGCCCTCGGGGTACGCCTGCCCGGAGTGCCACGGGGTGCTGTGGGAGGTGAACGAGGGCGAGGTGCTGCGCTTTCGCTGCCGGGTGGGGCACGCGTACTCCATCGAGACGCTGCTGGCGGAGCAGGG
>DATING010000669.1:0-4690 GCA_035474555.1 Longimicrobium sp.
CATCCCGCCGAACACGAGAACGGACGGGTCCTGCACCATGCGGGTCAGGCCGTCCGGGATCATCCAGCACGCCATCATCACCACGCCCACGATCCCGCCCGCAACGAACCCCGCCGCCGCCAGGGCCAGGGTGATCACGACGATCCGCATCAGCATCGACATCTCGTCTCCTTGTGCAGAGTTCTTTGTATCGCAAAGTGCACTCTACGCGCCGGCACGCCACGGGTCAAGATCCTTCCACGGGGAGCGCGCTCAGGGTCGTACCCCTGCGCGCGTGGTGATGAAGAGCGCGCCGTGCTCGCCCTCCGGCCCGAATCGCTCCCGCGCCTCGTCCTCGCGAACGACGTGGATCTCCTCGATGTCGTCGGCCTCCGGTGCCGGAATGATGCGGATGCCGGGCGGCGGCGGGTGGCAGTCGTATCCCCCCAGCACGAACACGCGCTCGCCGTTGACGAAGTACAACGGCAACGGCCGCTCCGGCCCCCTGCGCGGGTGGCGGCGAAAAGGGAGTCGAGACGGATTGTACAATCCCTGGTCCAGCTTCAGCGTCCTGTTCAGCGGGGGGGCCAGGTGGGTCGAGACGGATGATCCCGTACCGGGCTCCAGCGCGACCCGCACGTCCACGGGCACGTCCGGGGACAGCTGGACGCTCGTGGTGTCCGGCTGGTATCCTCTCGCCTCGACCACCAGTTGCACGGTGGTCGCGGGGAGGTTGCAGTGCGCGAAGCGGCCCTGGTCGTTCGTCCTCTTGCCCCGGGTATCGACGGAGACCAGGGCGTGGGCGATGGGCTGGCCGGTGCCCGCGTCCGTCACGGTGCCGTGCAGGAGCGGCGTCGTCTGCGCGCCGGCCGGCGAGACGGCGGAGAGGGCGGCCACCGTCAGGAAGGCCAGCCAGGTGCTTCGATGGGCGAACATCGCATCACGTTCGGTGGGGGGGCTGAGAACGAGCCGGGATCGCAGTCGTCGAGCACGGAACGGGGCCGAACCGCGCGGCTATCGCCCTTCATCTGGGTTCCGGCGCGGGCACATTCTTACCGATCGCGATCAGGTGGATGTGTGCCAGGCCACGCATCCGCCTCCGCCACGCCGATTGTGCCCTCTCCGAAAAAACGCGGATGGCCGTCCCCTCGCCGGCAGCAGGCTCACTGCCAAGGATCTCTGGCCTCCTGCCGCTCGCCGTCCGGTCCGCGTCCGGTCGTCGCGATCACGACCACCCGGTTCTGCGGCGTCCTCAACCTCGTCCCCGCGGGAGCCATGCGCCGCGACGTCCGGACGCGGACCGGATGGGCATCGCACGAAGCACGCAGCTCCTGGTCGAGCGGCGGCTCCTGATGAGGGGACGGCATCCGCGTTTTCAGAAGCCCGGGCGCGCCAGAACTCCGTCCAGGCACGGCATCCACACGATCGCGATCGGTAGAAGCAGGCCCTGAGTAGAACGCCGTGCATCGGCTAGACGAGACACCCGCCCTCAGCGGGAGCGGGAGCGGACGGCGGCCAGGCGGAGCTCGGGGAGGACGAGGCGGTTGCCCTCGGGCGCGCAGTCGCCCACGCAGTCCACGTACGTGTCCGTGATCCACAGCCCGCCGTTGAACTGCAATCCCCACCCCCCGCGCACCCACCGGCGGATGCCGAACCCCACCGTGGGTCCTACGATCGGCTCCTCCACCGGGATGGTGACGACGCGGTAGCCGGCGTACGCCAGCAGGTCCGTGCCGTCGCGCACGCCGCGGGACATCGGGAACACGAGCCCCGCCCGCGCGAACGCGCCCGGCGCCGCCGCCGACGCACCGGCCTCCATGGTGACGTTGGGCCGCGGGTTATAGACGAGCGAGAGCGCGATGACGTCGGGGAACGCCGTCAGGGGCGCCGCGAGGAACATCACCCGCGGCGGGGCGAGGTCCGGCGTCAGGGGTGCGGGAGCGTCTTGCGTAGCGGCGCGCGACGGCAGGGCCAGGGACAGTGCGGCGAGTGCGAGGAGCCAGCGGTGCGGGCGCATGTGGATGGTCGTGTCGGGACGGTGGATGACGTGCGGTGGATGGTCGGGGCCGGTCCGAGCAGGTGCTGACGATCGTTGATCCGGCCTCGATAGACGCCGTTCGAGACGCGAAAGTTTCCGCCTGAGAAAGAACGTTCCTGCACGCGGAACGGGACGGATCCGTGGATTGGCATTCGAAGAAAAACAGGGGGCCGGCCCTCTCGGACCGGCCCCCGTGCCGCTCGCGTTCCCCCCATGACGGCTACTGCACGCGGAACGGGACGCTGAAGGCGCTGCGGTCCCACGACAGGCGCAGGGTGCCGCCCGCATCCGCCGGCTCCACGGCGATGGTGAAGGTCTCCACCGGCTCCGCGACCGCCGTGCGGGCCATGCGCACACGGCCCAGGTCCTGGGCGGCATCGTACGCCGTGCCGTTCTGCCCCGTCTGGCGGTTGATGATCAGCCAGCCGCCGTCTTCCTGCGGGATGGAGAAGAGCGTGTACGCGCCCGCGGGCACCTGCAGCGTGGCACCGTCCGCGCCGGTGAAGACCAGTGCGCGGTCCGTGGTGAAGTGCGTGGCGCGGTTGGCGCCCGTGCGCCACACCTCGCCCCAGCGCACCACGCCGGGAAAGATGTCGCGCCCGCGCCGCGTGGGCGTGCCGTAGTCCACGAGGATGCTCGCGCCGGCGACCGTCTCTTCCGTGCGCCCGCGGCCGGAGAGCTCGCCCATGCCGCGCCCCTCGCGGTCCGCCTGCGCCCAGCGCGCCGCCGCGTCTTCCCACTGCAGCCAGGGCACGCGCGTGACGATCACCTTGCGCGTGGTGGCGGCCGCATCCAGCGACACCAGCCGCCCCTGTGCGTCCGTCTGCGCCACGGACGGGCCGCGGAGCGGATGCCGGAGCGTCCATCCGCCGCCCTCCGCCGGCGTGGCCGTGTAGGCGAGCGCGCGGCCGCCGGACATCATGGGCGCGGGGCCTCCCTGCCCTCCCCGGGCGCGCATCAGCACCAGCTCGAAGGGCCAGTGCACCAGGTCCACCCACGGCAGCGCATCCGCCGGCGCGTCCACCCGGCCCGTGACCGTGGAGTCGCCCTGCGTGACGGTCCGCGTCCAGCCGCCCTCCGCCGCCGCGACGACCTCCGTGCGCAGGGGCGCGGCGCTGGCGGCCGCGGCGGGATCGAAGACGCGCTCCTCGAAGCGGCGCATCCGCCCGTCCGGCGCCAGGTCCACCACGTAGCGCCGCACGCTCGTCCGCGGCGACCGCACGACGGCCTCGGCGGTGATGCGCTCCGGCGTGCGGACCCAGCGCTCCAGGGCCAGCGTGTCGCGGCCCAGCACGGTCACGAGCCCGGCGCTGTCCGCCATCTGCGCGGCGGCGGGCTGGGCGATGGCGGCAACGGTGGATACGGCGGCCAGCAGCGGCAGGGTACACGCCGCGCGGCGCATCGAGTTCACGATCGGTCGCATGGGTTTCGGCTCCTCGTGGGCTCTGGATGACGGTCGATGGATCGCGCCAACGTATGGGATCCGCGGGCGGCGACACAAGCGATGACGGATCGGCGAGGATGAGGATCTGGGGGGATGAGGATTAGGAGCCGGGGGGATGAGGAGGCCGGGGAGCATTAGGAGGATTGTGCCGGTGGCGGGCAGAGCGAATGAATTCGCCGCAACAACTACACGAAGTCCGCCTGCGCGGACTGTCCGTCAAAGGCGGAGTGCCACGCCGCCGGCGGAGATCAATCAACGCCGCAGATCCAAACGCAGGTGAAGCCCTGTTCGTGTCGCGCCTCGGCGCGAGACAGGGCTTATGGCAGTCCCAGCGGCGGCTTTAGCCGCTCACACCCTGCTCGGGCTCTCACACCTGCTCGGGCTCCGCTCACGCCCTGACGGGGCCCCGCTCATCCCCGCTTCCCGCGCGGACCGTTCCCTCCCCGCTCGGACCGTCCCTCCTCGCTGGGGCCGCCCCACCTCGTTCACACCTCTGCCCTCACCACGACAGCTCATCCAGCGCGCGGCCCAGCCGCTCCAGCCCCGCGCGGAACGTCGCCGGCTCCACGCCCAAGCCGATGCGCACGTGGTCCCGCATCCCAAAGAAGTGGCCGGGGACGACGGCGGTTTCATACCGGTCGATCAGCAGCGTGCAGAGGCGGTCTGCGTCGCCGTTCCGCAGCCGGGGGAAGGAGACGGTGCCGTGCGTGTGCGGCACTGCATCCAGGAAGTTGCCGTGTACGGCGTAGAAGTCGTTCAGCGCGGCGGCGTTGGCCTCCAGCAGCGTGCGCGAACGAGCCGCGATCGCATGGAGGTCCTGGAACGCGATCAAACTCAGCCGCTCCGCCGCGTGCACGCCGATGTTGTTGAACAATTCCGTCAATCGCCACGCGCGCGCCGCGATCTCCGGCGCGGCCAGGATCCATCCGCAGCGCAGGCCGTTGAGCCCGTACACCTTGGTCAGGCTGTTCGTGGAGATGAACGTCTCGCCCAGGTGGATGCAGGAGCGCGGCGCATCCTCCCACAGCGCATCCAGGTACACCTCGTCCACGATCACCCGCGCGCCCGTCCGCTCCGCCAGCGCGCCGATCTGCCGCAGCGTGTCGTCGTCCGCCAGCGCGCTGCTGGGATTGTGCAGGTTGGTGAGGACGATGGCGCGCGTACGGTCCGTCATCCGCCGCTCCACCTCCGCCGGGTCCAGCCGGAAGCCGTCCTCCGCGCGGCGGGCG
>DATING010000670.1:0-2860 GCA_035474555.1 Longimicrobium sp.
TGCCGGACTACATGGTGCCCGGCGCGTTCGTGCGGCTGGACGCGCTGCCCCTGACGCCCAGCGGCAAGATCGATCGCAAGACCCTGCCGGCGCCGGACTTCGCGTCGGCGTCGGACCCGACGCCGGAGGTCCGCACGCCGGTGGAGGAGGTGCTGGCGGGGATCTGGGAAAGCGTGCTGCGGGTGGAGCACGTGGGCGGCGACGACAACTTCTTCCATCTGGGCGGCCACTCGCTCCTGGCAACGGTCGTCCTGGCCCGCATCCAGGAGGTCTTTGGCGTCCGGCTGCCCCTGTCTGCGCTGTTCAAGGCGCCCACGGCGGCGGAACTGGCGGCGGAGGTGGAGACGCTGCGCCGCGCCGGGCTGCCGCCGCTGCCGCCGGTCGTCCCGGTCAGCCGGGAGGGCGCGCTGCCGCTCTCGTTCGCGCAGGAGCGGCTGTGGTTCCTGGACCGCCTGCAGCCGGAAAGCGCGTTCTACAACGTGCCCATCGCGCTCTGGCTGAGCGGCGCGCTGGACGTGGGGGCGCTGGAGCGTGCCCTGGGCGAGATCGTCCGCCGCCACGAGGTGCTGCGGATCACGTTCGCGGAGGCGGAGGGCGGGGGAGACGGTGACGGCGGCGCCGTGCTGTCCATCGCCCCCTATCGCGGGATCGACCTTCCCGTGGACGACATCAGCGGCGCGGACGAGGCGGAGGTGCGGCGCCGCACGATGCGGGAGGCGTCGCGTCCCTTCGATCTCGCCATGGGGCCGCTGTACCGCGCGCGGCTGCTGCGGCTGAGCGCGGAGGAGCACGTGCTGCTGTTCTCCATGCACCACGTGGTCAGCGACGAGTGGAGCTTCGGGGTCATCTTCCGCGAGCTCTCCGCCCTGTACGCGGCCGCCCTGGAGGGGTCGCCGTCGCCGCTGCCCCCACTGCCGGTGCAGTACGCGGACTACGCCGTGTGGCAGCGCGAGCAGCTGCGGGGCGAGACGCTGGACCGGCAGCTAGCCTACTGGAAGGGTCGCCTGGCCGGCGCGCCCGCCGTGCTGGAGCTGCCGGCGGACCACCCGCGTCCCGCGCTGCAGACGCACCGCGGCGCGCGCGAATTGTTCGAGCTTCCCGCGGACCTCCTGGGCCGGCTGGAGGCGCTGGGCCGGGCGGAGGGCGCCACGCTGTTCATGGTGATGCTCGGCGTGCTGCAGGTGCTGCTGTCCAAGTACAGCGGCAGCGAGGACGTGGTCGTGGGCAGCCCCATCACGGGGCGCTCGCGGCACGAGGTGGAGCACCTGGTCGGCTTCTTTACCAACACGCTCGTCCTGCGCACGGACCTGTCCGGCGATCCCGACTTCCGCGAGGTGCTGCGGCGGGTGCGCGAGACGACGCTGGGCGCCTACGACCACCAGGACGTCCCCTTCGAGCGGCTGGTGGAAGAGCTGCAGCCGGAGCGGTCGCTGGGGCACTCGCCGCTCTTCCAGGTGATGCTCATCCAGGGCGACAGCGCGCCCAACGCCCTGGACCTGCCGGGCGTTACGCTCCGCCGCGTCGAGGGCGGCACGGAGACGAGCAAGTTCGACCTCACGCTGGCCGTCACCGCGCACGCGGGCGGCATGCTGGGGGCGATGGAGTACAGCACGGACCTGTTCGAGCGCGCCACGGTGCAGCGGATGGTGGGCCACCTGCGCCGGGTGCTGGACCAGGTCACGATGGATCCGCACGTCCGCCTTTCCGCGCTGGAGCTGATGGGGGACGAGGAGCGGCGGCTGGTCGTGGAAGGATGGAACGCGACGGAAACGGCGTATCCCACGGCGGATGCGTGCGTGCACCACCTGGTGGAGGCGCAAGCGGCGCGGACGCCGGAGGCCGTGGCCGTGGTGCACGGCGGCGAGTCGCTGACCTACCGCGCGCTGAACGAGCGGGCCAACCGCCTGGCGCACCGGCTGATTCTGCTGGGCGTGGGCCCGGAGACGCGCGTGGGCATCTGCCTGGACCGCGGGCTGGCGATGGTGGCCAGCTTCCTGGCCGTGCTCAAGGCCGGCGGCGCGTACGTGCCGCTGGATCCCGCCTATCCCGCGGGGCGCCTGGCCTTCATGGCGGCCGATTCCGCCGTGCACGTGCTGCTGACGCGCGAGAACCTGCGCGGCGCGCTCCCGTCCCTGGACGGCGTGCGCGTGCTCTCCGTGGATGCGCTGGAGCCGGACGGGCCCGGTGCCCGGGTGGACAACCCGGATTCCGGCGCGGGCCCGGCGAACCTCGCCTTCGTGCTCTACACGTCCGGCTCCACGGGGCAGCCCAAGGGCGTAGCCATGCCGCACCGGTCGCTGGTGAACCTGGTGGCGTGGAACCTCGCGCACGATCCGGAGCCGCGCCGCACGCTCCAGTTCTCGTCGCTCAACTTCGACGTCTCGTTCCAGGAGATCTCCATGACACTGGCCTCTGGCGGCACCCTCGTGCTCGTGGACGACGCGCTCCGGCGTGATCCGGATGCGCTGCTGCGCTTCATCGAGCGTCACGACGTGGAGCGGGTGTTCGTGCCCTTCGTCGCGCTGCAGTCGCTCGCGGAGGCCGCCGCCGTCGCCGCGCTCCCTCAGGCCGACGGCGACTCGTCCGACGAGGAGCCGGCCGAAGCCCCCGAGCCGGAGGATGCGCTCTCCGGCGTCGGCGCGTGATGGCCGGCGTCTGACGCCGTCGGCGTTGGACGCCGGTGAAAACGGCTTGTTTTCCTGAGGGAGGCGCCACCCGACCCGTCCCGTGACGGACCCGTGGCGCCGACCGAAGGATCTACTCGCCCGTGAACGACGGCCGCGTGTGCGACGATCCCGTCCCGTGCCTGACCCACGTCCTCGGACGAAGAAAGCGCTTGTTTTCCTGAGGGAGGCGCCGC
>DATING010000671.1:0-3155 GCA_035474555.1 Longimicrobium sp.
TCCGCTCTCGCACGGAGCTGTGCCGATGTGCAGATACCTCGTAGAAGTCTACACCCCCTCCCGCGCAGTTTGCGGGAGGGGGTGGACGAGCCTAAGCGAGGCCGGGGGAGGGCCCCCGCGCCGACTCCCACCCCTCACCCCCTCACCCCTCCGCCGCCTCGTCCTGGAACAGCGCTTCGATGGGCATCCCGAACACGCGGGCGATCTTGAAGGCCAGGGGCAGGCTGGGATCGTACTTCTCCGTCTCGATGGCGTTCACCGTCTGGCGCGACACCCCCAGCCGCTCCGCCAGGTCCGCCTGCGACCAGCGATACTCCGCCCGCAGCACCCGCAGCCGGTTCTTCACGTGTACCTGCGCTGCACCACGGCCACGCTCAGGAACCCGATCACGATCATCACGATCGACACCACCGTCATGCTCACGCGCGGCAGCCCGCCAATCCCCTCCAGCAGGCCGTACAGGGAAGCGAGGAGGATGGAGGCGCTGTGCGCGTAGCTGCCGCCGCGCATCCAGATCGCCTCGCCCATCTCGTCGGTCTTGATGCCGGTGCGGATGATCCGCCAGGTGCCCCACAGGAAGTAGATGGAGATCGCGGCGATGGCGGTGAGGACGATCCCCTTCCACACCGGCCCCTTGGGTTCCGGCTTGAAGAGCAGGGCCAGCGCGAACACCGCGCCCAGCATGAGCATCGTGCGAAGAAAGTGGATTCCGTACTTCTTGAGGAGCAGCTTCTCGGCGGGTTCCATCGGGGACGCTCCATGCGGATGAACAGGTGAGACAAGCGTGTCGTACATACAGTAAAGCACACCATCCTTTATGTCAAGCGTACCATACACAATATCTGGGACCAACGACACCGGCCCGGCGGAGCACGTGTCTCCGCCGGGCCGGGTTTGTCGATCTCGATGCGGCGCGCGCTACTCCGGCGCGATCTTCTTCTCGGCCTCTTCCAGCGCGTCCCAGGCGAGCATGGCGCACTTAACGCGGCGGGGCAGCCGCGCCACGCCGGCCAGGGCCCGCATGTCGCCCAGGGACTTGTCGCGCGCCGCGGTCTCGTCGCCGTGCACCATCTCGCGAAAGCGCGCGCTGATGGCGTGCACCTCGTCCCACGACTTGCCCACGGCGTGCTCGCTCATCATGGACGCCGAGGCCTGCGAGATGGCGCAGCCGTGCCCGCTGAAGCGGATGTCCGCGATGCGGTCGCCGTCCACCTGCACCTGCAGCAGAATGTCGTCGCCGCACACCGGGTTGCGCATGGGCACCACGGCGTCGGGCGCCTCCAGCTCGCCGCGGTGCTTGGCGTTGCGGTAGTGCTTGAGGATGACTGCCTGGTAGACCTCGTCCAGCGCGGACCGCTCCGTCATCGCATCTCCAGTGCTTCGTGCAGGGCAGATCCGAGGTTCTCCATCAGTTCCTCGCGGCTCTCGCCCTGTGAGTTCACGCCGGGCACCTCATCGACCCAGCCGATCCACCAGCGCTCGTTCCGCTGCACGGTGGCCACATAACCACGATCCAATCCGCGCAGGCGGATTTCGCGATTTTCCAGCGGCGAATTCATTCGCTCCGGCGGGGGGTCGGCCATGGCCTCAATACCCGAACAATCCCCGCGCCTTGTGCAGCGCATCCACCAGCGTATCCACCTCGTCCGTGGTGTTGTACAGGTAGAACGAGGCGCGCGCGGTGCTTCCCACGCCCAGGCACTTCATCAGCGGCTGGCAGCAGTGGTGGCCGGCGCGGATCGCCACGCCCTCGCTGTCCAGAATGGTCGCCAGGTCGTGCGGGTGGATGTCCGCCAGGGTGAACGAGATCACCCCCGACCGCTCTTCCAGGTTGCGCGGGCCGAGGATGCCCAGGTCGGGGATCTCCCCCAGCCGCTCCACCGCGTACGCGATCAGGTGCCGCTCGTGGGCCAGGATGGCGTCGCGGCCAATCCCCGCCAGGTAGTCCGCCGCCGCGCCCAGCCCCACGGCGCCCGCCACGTTGGGCGTCCCCGCCTCGAACTTGGTCGGGATGGCCGCGTAGGTGCTGCTCTCCAGCTCCACGAAGTCGATCATGTCGCCGCCGCCGTGGAACGGGGGCATGGCTTCCAGCACCTCGCGCCGCCCCCACAGCCCGCCGATCCCCGTGGGGCCGCACATCTTGTGGCCGCTGAACGCGTAGAAGTCCGCCCCCAGCGACGGCACGTCCACGGGCATGTGCGGCGCCGACTGCGCGCCGTCCACCACCATCAGTGCGCCGGCCGCCTTGGCCCGCTTCGCGATCTCGCGCACGGGGTTCACCGTCCCCAGCGCGTTGCTCACGTGCGAGATGGAGACGAGCTTGGTCCGCTCGGTGAGCAGGTAGTCCAGCCCCGACAGGTCCAGCCGCCCCTGGTCGTCCAGCTCCAAAAAGCGCAGGCGGGCACCCGTCCGCTGGGCCAGCAGCTGCCAGGGGACGAGATTCGAATGGTGCTCCAGCACGGACAGGAGGATCTCGTCGCCCGCGCGCAGGTTGGCTGAGCCCCACGTGTAGGCGATGAGGTTCAGCCCCTCCGTGGTGCCGCGCGTCCAGATGAGCTCCGCCGGGTCCGCAATGCCGAACAGCGACGCCACCTGCGTGCGCGCGTGGTCGTAGGCGTCCGTGGCGCGGTTGCTGAGCTCGTGGATGCCGCGGTGCACGTTGGCGTTGTTGCGTTCGTAGTGCCCGGCAATGGCGTCGATCACCTGCCGCGGCTTCTGCGTGCTGGCCGCGTTGTCCAGGTAGACGATGGGCTTGCCGTGCGACGTCTCGCGGAGGATGGGAAAGTCCTCGCGGATGCGCGCCACGTCCAGCGTGGAGGCGGGCGGTGCCTCGGTAGCGATGACGGAGTTCATCAGGTCCATCCTGCGTCAGGCATGAGAATCCACAGGGCCGACCACTGCGCCGCGAGCAGGAACACGCAGATTCCCACCGCGGCGGCGGTGCTCAGCAACAGCCGGCCAGGGGCGGCCCGGTCATGGCGCCGCAGCAGCCCCGCGCCGGCGGCACCGGCTCCGAGCGCCGCGATCACGATCATCGAGGCCGTCTGCGCCGGCGTGGCGCGTTGCGCCCAGAACAGGACCGCCGCGCCCCTGCCGATCACCACCGCGGAGACGGCGATCAGCCCATGGAGCGAGGCGCCGAGCGACCACGGCAG
>DATING010000672.1:0-5401 GCA_035474555.1 Longimicrobium sp.
TCGCCCGCGGGGCCGAGCACGTACGCCCGCGCATTGGGGATCGGCCGGCCGATCAGCACCGTGGGCGCGTCCTCCGCCACTTCCTCCACCACCTCGAGCGTGCACCAGACTGTCGCCTCGGTGGGCCCGTACTCGTGCAGCACGCGGGCAGGCTTCCCCTCGCGCAGCATCCGGCGCACGCTCTCCGTCCCCACGGCCTCCGCCCCGAAGACCAGCTGGCGCAGGCCGGCGTAGACGTCCACCTGCTCGCGCACGTGCTGGTTGAAGAGCGCCGCCGTCTGGTAGAGGTGCGTAATCCCCTGCCCGCGCAACGCCTGCCCCAGCAGCCGCGCGGAAAGGAGGACGTCGCGGTCGATGCCCACCAGCGCGGCCCCGTTCAGCAGCGCGCCCCAGATCTCGAAGACCGCCGCATCGAAGCTCGCGTTGGACGCCTGCGCCACGCGGTCGCCGGGGCCGATCGGCATCGTCTCGGGGAGGCAGGCGGCGTACTGCACCACCTCGCGGTGGGCCATCATCACGCCCTTGGGACGCCCCGTGCTCCCGCTGGTGTAGAAGACGTAAGCCAGGTTCCCCGCCGACGCGCCGTTCCGCGGCGGATAACCCGGGCACCCCGCCACCGCCTCACCGGCCTGGTCCAGGCAGACGACGCGCAGCGATTGCCCGGTCTCCGCGGGGACCAGCTCGCTCCGGCTCACGAGCACCCGCGCGCCGCTGTCGGCCAGCATCAGCTCCATCCGCTCGGCCGGGTAGCTGGTGTCCACGGGGACGCAGCAGCCGCCGGCCTTGAGCACGCCGAGGGTGGCGATCACGTTTTCCACGCTCCGCTCCAGCCGCAGACCCACGCGGCTCTCCGGCCCCACGCCCAGCCCGGCCAGGTGGTGCGCCAGCTGATTGGCGCGCGCGTCCAGCTCCCGGTACGTCAGCTCCTCCGCGCCCCAGACCAGGGCCACCGCGTCCGGCGTGCGCCCGGCCTGCGCTTCGAACAGCGCGTGGATGCTCGCATCCCGCGGATACTCGGCCTCCGTCCGGTTCCATTCCACGACGACCTGGGCACGCTCCTCAGGCCCGGCGAGCGCCAGGCGCGAGAGGGGCACGTCCGGGTCGGCGGCAACCTGCTCCAGCACCCGCGCCAGGTGGCCGAGCATCCGCTCGGCCGTGCCGCGCTCGAAGAGGTCGGTGCTGTAGATCAATCGGCCGCGCAGGCCCTGGGGGGTCGCCGCCAGCTCCAGGGAAAGATCGAACTGGGCGGTCGCTTGCTCCGCCCCGGCGGAGCGGGCACGCAGCCCCGGAAGCGCGCCGCCCCCACCCCCGGCCTTGTCCAGCTGGAACAGCACCTGGAACAGGGGCGAGTGGCTCAGGGTCCGCTCCGGCTGCAGCTCGGCCACCAGCTTCTCGAAGGGCACCTCCTGGTGCGCGTACGCGCCCAGCGTGACCTCCCGGGCCCGCCGCAGGGTCTCGCGAAAGCTGGGGTCGCCCGAGAGGTCGGTCCGCAGCACCAGCGTGTTGACGAAGAGGCCGATCAGCTCCTCGACCTCCTTCTTCATCCGCCCCGCGATGGGGCTGCCCACGACGATGTCCTCGCTCCCGCTGTACTTCGAGAGCAGCACCTGGAACGCGGCGAGCAGCGTCATGTACAGCGTCGCGCCCTCGCTCCGCCCCAGCGCCCGCAGCCGCTCCAGCAGCTCCGGGGCGAGATCCACGGGGACCGTCGCGCCCCGGTACGTCTGCACCGCCGGGCGGGGATGGTCCGTCGGCAGCTCCAACAGCTCCGGCGCACCCCCCAGCCGCTCCCGCCAGTACGCCAGCTGCCGCTCCAGCCCCTCGCCTTCCAGCTGTTCCCGCTGCCACACCGCGTAGTCCGCGTACTGCACCGGCAGCTCCGCGAGCGGCGACTCACGCCCCTCGCGGTATGCCGTGTACAGCGCGGACAGCTCCCGCAGGAGCACCCCCATGCTCCACCCGTCGCTGACGATGTGGTGCATCGAAAGGAGCAGCACGTGCTCCTCGGCATCCAGCCGCAGCAGCGACGCGCGGAACAGGGGCCCCGCCGACAGGTCGAACGCGCGCCGCGCCTCCTCCTGGACCCGGTCCCTGGCCGCCGCCTCGCGGTCCGCCTCGCCCCGCCCCGACAGGTCCTCCACCGGCAGCGCGAACCCGCCGAAGGGCGCGATGGTCTGCACCGGGGAGCCGTCCGCCTCGGCGAAGACCGTGCGCAGCGCCTCGTGGCGCCGGACGATCTCGCCCAGCGCCCGCTCCAGCGCCGCCCCGTCCAGCGCGCCGCGCAGCCGCACGGCGTTGGGAAGGTTGTAAAAGGCGTTCCCCGGCTCCCTGCGGTCCAGGAACCACAGCCGCTCCTGCGCAAAGGAGAGCGGCGCCGGCCCCGCTCCGCGCGCGGGAATGGCCGCCGGGGGCGCGGCGGGGGCGGCACTGGACTGCTGCGCGCGGCGCAGCTCCAGCAGCCTGCGCTGCGCGGGCGTCAGCTTCGCCAGGCGATCGGCCAGCTCAGTCATGGCCGTCCTCTCCCAGCCCCGCCGCCAGCAGCGCCTCGATCTCGTCGTCGCTCAGCCCCTCCACCCCGGCCAGCAGCGCGTCCAGCCCGTCGTCCGCGGCCGGGGCGTCCACCACCGCCGCCAGCGCGGCCACCGTGGGCGCGTCGAACACGGCGCGCACGTCGATCGCCGCGCCCAGCTCCGCGCGGATGCGGGCCACCAGCTGCGTCGCCATCAGCGAGTCGCCGCCCTCCCCGAAGAAGTCGTCGTGCAGCCCCGGCGCGGCCCCGAGCAGCGTCTCCCAGATGCGCCCGACGGCCCGCTCCGTGGCCGACCACCCCTCCCGCGGGTCGCCGGCCGCCGCATCCGCCTCCATCTCGTCCGCCTCGCCCGCCGCGGCGATCGCCGCCGGGGCCGCGAAGCGGGGCTGCGGCGCGCGCTCGATCCAGAAGCGCTTGCGCTCGAAGGGATAGGTGGGCAGCGGAACGCGGCGGCGCGCCTCGCCCCCCTGCACGGCGCGCCAGTCGATCTCGCTCCCCGCGGCCCAGGCGCTGCCCAGCGCAGACAGCAGCACCTCGACGTCGTCCGTCGAGTCGCCCGCGTGGCGCATGGAGTGGATGGCGGCGGATCCCGGCACCTGGCGCCTGGCCAGCGACGACAGCGTGCGCCCGGGCCCGCACTCGATGAACACCCGCCCGCGCCCCTCCGCGGCCAGCGTGGCCAGGCCGTCGGCGAAGCGCACCGCGCCGCGCAGGTGGCGCGACCAGTACGCCGGATCGACGGCTTCCGCGGGCGTGATCCACGTCCCCGTGAGGTTCGACACCCAGCGCAGCGCCGGCGCGTTGCGCACGGTGCCGGCGACGCGGGCGGAAAAGGCGTCCAGGATGGAATCCATCATCGGCGAGTGGAACGCGTGCGACGTCTCCACCCGCTTCGCCTCGATCCCCCGCCCCAGCAGCTCCGCCTCCAGCCGCGCGATCTCCTCGCTCGGTCCGGAAACCACGCAGCGGTCCGGCGCGTTGATCGTCGCGACGGAGACCGATCCGCCCAGCATCGGCTCCACCTGGGCGGCGGCGAGGGGGATGGCGAGCATGGAGCCGGCGGGAAGCGACTGCATCAGCCGCCCGCGCTCGGCGACGAGAGCCAGCGCATCCTCCAGCGAAAAAACGCCGGCCAGGCAGGCGGCCACGTACTCGCCCACGCTGTGGCCGATCATCGACTCCGGCGCGATCCCCCAACTCATCCACTGCTTCGCGATCGCATACTCGACGGCGAAGAGCGCGGGCTGGGTCAGCGCCGTCTGCTTCAGGCGATCCGCATCCCCGGAGAAGATGGCGTCGCGCAGGTCCAGCCCCAGCTGCGGGCGCAGGAGCTCCGCGCAGCGGTCCAGCTCCTCGCGGAAGACGGGCTCGCGCTCGTAGAGGCCGCGCGCCATCCCCGCGTACTGCGCGCCCTGGCCGGGAAAGAGGAAGACGGCGGCGGGCGCCTCGTTCCCGGCCTGGCCGGCCACGCCGCGCGCCGCGTCCGCCAGCGCCTGCACGGCCTCCGCGTGGGTGCGCGCCACCACGGCGCGGCGGTGGGCGAACGCGCGGCGCCCCTGCTGAAGCGTCCACGCCACGTCCGCCAGCGCCTGCTCCGGGTTCTGCTCCAGGTGCGCGGCCAGCCGCCGGGCCGCCGCGTCCAGCCCCGTCTCCGTGCGGGCGGAAAGGACCAGCAGCTGCTCCGGCCGCGACGGCGCGGGGGAGGGCGCCACGGCGGGCGGCTGCTCCATCACCACGTGCGCGTTGGTGCCGCCGATGCCGAACGACGAGACCCCGGCGCGCCGCGGCACCCCGGCGGGCGGCGTCCACGGTGCCAGCGTGGTGTTGACGAAGAAGGGGCTGGACGCGAAGTCGATCTGCGGGTTGGGACGCGTGTAGTGCAGCGAGGGCGGGATCTCGCCGTCACGCAGCGCAAGCGCCGTCTTGATGAGGCCGGTGATCCCCGCCGCCACGTCCAGGTGCCCCAGGTTGGTCTTGGCCGAGCCGATGGCGCAGTAGCCCGTGCGGTCCGTCCCGGCGCGGAACGCCTGTGTGAGCGCCTCGATCTCGATGGGGTCGCCCAGCTCCGTCGCGGTGCCGTGCGCCTCCACGTAGGTGATGGTGGCGGGGTCCACGTCCGCGGCGGCGTGCGCGGCGCGGATGGCGGCGGCCTGCCCCTCTACCCGCGGCGCGGTGAAGCCGACCTTGGCGGAGCCGTCGTTGTTGATGGCCGACGCCAGGATCACCGCGTGCACGGTGTCGCCGTCCGCCAGCGCGTCCTCTAGCCGCTTGAGCGCCGCCACGGCCACCCCGCTCCCGCGCACCGTCCCCTGCGCCCGGGCATCGAAGGCCCGGCAGTGCCCGTCCGGTGAACGAATGTTTCCCTGCTGGTACAGGTAGCCGGTGTGCTCGTTCGCCGTGACGGCCGCGCCGCCCACCAGCGCCATGTCGCAGTCGCCGCCCAGCAGCCCCTGGCAGGCCAGGTGCACCGCCACCAGCGAGGTGCTGCACGCCGTCTGCACCACCAGGGCCGGGCCTTCAAGCCCCATCTGGAACGCCGCGCGGGTGGCCAGGAAGTCCTTGTCGTTCCCCATGTACACGGCCATCTCGCCGGCCGCGGCGGTCACGTCGGGGCGGGTGAGCAGGTTCAGGTAGTAGTGGCTCATGCTGGTGCCCGCGTACACGCCCACGCGGCCGGGGACGCGCGCGGCGTCGTAGCCGGCGTGCTCCAGCGCCTCCCACGCCACCTCCAGGAACAGCCGCTGCTGGGGATCGGTGACCTGCGCCTCGCGCGGGGTAAAGCCGAAGAAAGCGGCGTCGAAGAGCTCCACCTCCGCCAGCGCGCCCCCCGCGGGAACGAACGCGGGGTCGGTGCGAAGCGGCTCCGGCACC
>DATING010000673.1:0-14817 GCA_035474555.1 Longimicrobium sp.
CGCCACTTCGTGACCAAGGGGATGACCATCGACCAGATCCCCATGGAGTGGCTGTGCGGCCCCGGCGTGATCGTGAACCTGAGCGATGAGATGGACGAGCTGGGCGTCTACACGCCCGAGATGATCGAGTCGCGGGTGGAGGTACGGAAGGGCGATATCCTGCTGCTGCACACCGGCTGGCACCGCTACGCGCAGTGGGGCGACCAGGCCGACGAGGAGAAGTACATCCACATGCACCCGGGGGCGCACCCCGACATGGTGCCGTGGCTGCTGGAGAAGGAGATCCACATCTGGGGCGTGGACGTGGTGTCGACCGACCACCCGATGGACCTGCCCATCGGCCGATTCCTGGGGAAGGGGATGCACGGCCACTGCGACCGCGTGCGCGCCGCGGCCGAGAAGAAGTTCGGCGGGCCCGAGGCCGTGGCCAAGCTGTTCCCGGACGAGGACTACCAGCTCACGCACAACAAGCTGTTCGACAAGAACTGCATGCACATCGAGAACCTGGGCGGCGACATCAGCCACCCGGCCTTGCAGAACCGCCGGCTGATCATCGGCTGCTTTCCCTGGAAGTTCCAGGGAGGCGAGGCCGCGTTCGCCCGCGTGGTCGCCTTTGACGGCGAGTGGCCGAAGGAGATCTGAGGAAGCGTCCCGGTCCCGTGAAATACGACGACGCGAGCTGGCATTCCGGGGGTGACTTCCCCGCCGACTCCCCAGAGGAGCTCGGCGGGACTCACATCGCGCTGATCCTCAAGTGGTGTTTCATCAAGGGCTGGGCGGGAGAGGTGCACAGGGAGGACAGCGCGGACGACCTGGACCGGATGCTTCGCGGGGAGCTGAGCGCCACGGATTACTTCTTTATGTGGTGCGACGGCAAGTTCACCGACGAGGACCTGAACGCGGAAGGAAATGCGTTCATGCGCGCATGCTACCACGCGTGTGTGAGCGACTACGAACGGGAATTCGCCCGTGAGATGTACGTCGTGGATGAAGCCGCTCATGACTTCAACCGCTTTTCCGAGATGATGGAGACCCGCTATCGCTCGTCCACGGCCTCCCCTCCGGCGGCGACGGAGGCGGTGCGGCCGGACAAGGGCGCGCGCAGCGACGGCAAAGGGCCCTGGTGGAAGGTGTGGTAGGCAAATCGCCGCATGAGGGATCAGGGTGACGGAGGCAAACACGCATCACAGGAGCGGATGCCGCGCTACCACACGCGCCTGAGGTTCGCGTGGAGCGGCTGCGCGTGGGCGGGCAACCCCTGAACGAAATCCGATGACCGATCTGAGTGCCGCGCTGGTGGAAGGAACCCGGACGACGGAGGACGGCGAGAGCGCCAGCCTTTCGCTGCATGCCCTGGGCAACCTGGTGCTGCCGACGGGGCAAATCGTTGCATGCGATCCGTTCGTGATGATGGAAGACCCGCCGTACACGCGCGGCGTGCCGCCGGGGCGCTACCCGGTGCTGGTGAACGTCGCGCGGATCAACGACGACGAGCGCGTGGCGTACGCGAACCTGCGCTTTTCGGACGATCCGCCGGTGCGCTGGGAAATGGCGCTGGCCCCGGGACAGGACGCGGCCACGCTCGGGGAGGACGAGATCTTCGGGTACGGGGTGGACTCGGGGACCGGCTGCTTCATCGACGCGGCGGCCCTGAAGCTCCTCGCCGACCGCGCCACGCCGGAGAACGACTACAGCCAGGACCTGGTGGACCTGATGGAAAAGACGTACGTCCACACCTGGTCATGGATGGACTACGTGCTCGATCCGGGCACGGGAGCCAACGTCATCGCCTTCAGCTCCGGGTGGGGTGACGGCGCGTACCCCTCCTATTGGGGCCTGGACGAAACCGGTGCCGCCGTGTGCCTGGTGACGGACTTCGGGCTGTTCTGGCCGGCTCCCGGAGATTGATCCGGGAGGCGGAGCGGTTCGCGCCCCGCCGATGGCGCCATCCACCCCCGCCGCGGGTACGCGGAGACTCCGGTCCACCCGGTGACCGGCGGCGGCCCCTTTCATCCCACGGACTTCCATGCGCACACTGCTTCTCCTGCTGGCCCTGCTCCCCTTTGCACCGGACGTGTCCGCGCAGGTTCCGCTGAAGCGGGAGCTCGGCCGGCTGGGCTTCATGGTGGGCGAGTGGCAGGGAACGGGGTGGGTGCGGTACGCGCCGGACGGTCCCATGCGGGCGGCGCGCGTCACGGCGCAGGGACAGCCGCGGCTCTCGGGACTGCGGCTGGAATGGATCAGCACGGCCGTCTCCACCGACCGCGAGCGGGCCGTCGTCAACTCGAACGACCTGAGCATTCGCTTCCGCGCCGACTCCTCCGTGTTCCGCGCGACCTTGCAGCACGGCTCCTCGTCCGTGCAGGGTTGGGTGCGCGCCGGCGCGTGCGAGCTCGCGTGGGGATACGCCCTGCCCACCGACCCGCAGACGCTATTTCGTCACACCTCGCGGGTGGACGGCCCGCGACTGGTGGAGGCGGGGGAGCGCTCGGCGGACGGCGGGCGCACGTGGTGGGTGTTCTACGGCGCGGAGATGACCGGCCCGGCCGTCGCCGGCTGCGACGCCTCCGGGGCGCCTCCCGCCACGGCGGCCCCGCAAGCCGTCCCGTGAGCGACGAGAATCCAGCCGCACCCGCGCCGGCGCGCTACCACCTGAAGCTGATGTTCGAGTGGGGCGGCGGCAGCCTGTGGGCCGGCAACGACGCGGCCTTCGAGGCGTTCGACGTGGGCGCCATCGAGGACGACCTTCCGCTCTCGGACGAGACGCGGCGGCGGCTGGAGGAGCTGTCGGTGTGGCACGACACCGCGCTGGACTGGGACGACCCCGGCGGACCCGGCCCGTGGCCGCCGGAGGCGTACGAGCGATTCGATCAGGCGGCCGCTGAAGTACTGGAAACGATCCGGGCGGAGCTGGGCCGGGACTTCCAGGTGGATTACGTGCGGCTGTGAACTGGGGCAACCAGCGCAGGGGTCCGCCGCGTGGACGGTAGCACACGCTCCCCGTGCCGCGCGGGGATCACCCGGGCGGGCAGCTCCAGGCGGTCTTTCACTCTCACCAGAACGCATGAGTCTCTCCAGCATCAAAATCTCGGGTCTTCGCGGGGTCGCCGAAACACAGGAGGTCCGCTTCGCGCAGCCATCGGGGGAGGCAGGGAGCGGGCTGACGATCCTGGTCGGCGCCAATAACTCCGGAAAGTCCACGCTCATCGAAGCGATTGACTTCCTGCGGGAACGCAAGGCGGCCCCCACGTTCGGTGAGGGGAGGCGCAACGCCATCGTACGCGGAAGGATCCAGATCGAGTACATCGTTTCGGCAGGGGGAACCGCCGTCCTGGGGACCAATCCATTGGGAGGAGGCAACCCACGCTGGAGCGAGGTGGACTTTTCGCTTTCAGGCGGAGAGATCTTCGTCGTGAGTTCGCGCCGGGGATACATCGATTCAGGCTTTCAGAACACGGAAGCCGAGCGGCACAACTACCAGTCCAGCGCAATTCCCGGGGACGTCCGGGGGCAGAACCGTCAGATGTTCGGCTGGCGCCTGGTGCGGATGCACAACAACCGGAGCGAGATCGACGCCATCCTGGGCCGAATCCTCGGCGAAGTGCCGGAATGGACCGTGGAGCCCACGAGCGGAAGCGGCCAGCAGTACCAGCTGAGATTCTACACCGGCTACGGGTCCCATCCCGCCGAGGGTGTAGGCGAGGGCCTGGTAAGCTTGTTGTTCCTCGCGGACGCGCTCTACGATTCCCGCCCGGGTGACATCATCGTAATCGATGAGCCGGAGTTGTCGCTCCATCCCGAGCCCCAGCGGCGCCTGGCGGAGATCCTCGCCGAATATGCGGCCGACCGGCAGATCGTGTACGCCACGCATTCCCCCTATTTCGCGGACTGGCAGTACGTCTTTGGCGGCGCACAAGTCGTACGGGTTTACCGGGAAGAAGGACGCACGCGGTTCGCGAACCTGCGTCCGGAGACGGTCCAACGTCTGAAGTCGCTCCTCGGCAACCATGCGAATCCGCACGTGCTCGGAATCGATGCGCGCGAGGTCTTCTTCCTGAATGATCCGGTGCTGCTCGTCGAGGGGCAGGAGGACGTGGTAGGATACCAGATCATCGCCTCGTCCGTGTCCGTGCAGCTCGCCGGACGGTTTTATGTGTGGGGGGTGGGCGGAGCGGGAAACATGGGACGGCTCGGCCTCGTGCTGCGGGATCTCGCGTTCAAACGGGTCGCGATGCTGCTAGACGCGGACCAGGCCCACCTAGCCGACCCGTTGCGGAAGGAGTTCCCCGAGTTCTCGATCCTCGTCAGCCCCGTGGACGACGTCAGGACCAAGCGCGCCCGGCCCGGCACGGGGCCCAAGCAGGGGTTTCTCGACGAGCACTGGAGCCTGCCCGCCGAGCAAAGGGAGATCGCGCTCGCGTTCATGAAGCAGGTCAATGCCAGCATCCAGGCAGGGTCTTCCTGACCCGGATCCGCGGCGCGCACTGGACCGAACCAGCCCTGCCTTCGCCAAATCGTCCGCTTTGCGTTAACTTCGCTCGCCCCACCGCGGCATGCGCCGCATCTTCCCCCTGGATGGCTCCCGACGAGCCGCTCTCCTTCATCAAGGAATCAGCAGTGGATTACAGGAAGTTCGTGCGCCCCGCCCTCGCCCGCCGGGCCGGGGCAGTCGCGGCAATCGCCCTCGCGCTGGCGGGCACGGCCGCCTGCAACGAGGACGGGACGGGAAGCGACACGCAGGAAGTCGCCATCGGCGGCATCTTCTCCCTCACGGGCAACTGGGCGTCGCTGGGCGTCACGAGCAAGGCGGCGCTGGAGCTGGCCGTGGAAGACGCCAACCGCTACGCCGCCGGCCGGGGCGTCACCTTTACGGCGGACGTGCGCGACACCAAGCTGGACCCGGCGCTGGCCCTTGCGGCCGTGCAAGCGCTCAAGGCAGACGGCGTGCAGCTGGTCATCGGGCCGCAGTCCAGCGCGGAGCTGGCGGCCATCCGCGCGTACGTGAACGCCAATCCGCTCATGGTGGTGAGCCAGAGCAGCACGGCGGGATCGCTGGCCATCGCCGGCGACCACATCTTCCGCTTCACGGCGGCGGACAGCCTTGAAGGCGTAGCGTCCGCGGCACTGATGTGGGAGGACGGCATCCGCACGGTCATCCCCATCTGGCGCGGCGACGCGGGCAACCAGGGGCTGCACACGTCCACCCGCGCCGCCTTCGCGGCCCGGGGCGGCACCGTGTCCGCGGGCGTGGAGTACGGCGCGACGACCACGGCGTTCGCCACGCCGGTCGGGACGCTGGGCCAGCAGGTGCGGGCGGCGCTGGCCGCGCGCCCGGCCAGCCAGGTGGGCGTGTACCTGGCCGGCTTCGACGAGGTGGCGGACGTGTTCGCGGCGGCCGCGGCGGACCCGGTGCTGGCCTCCGTGCGCTGGTACGGCGCGGACGGCATCGCGCAGAGCAGCGCCCTGACCAGCCGGCCGGCCGCCGTGGCGTTCGCGGAGACGGTGGGATTCCCGTCGGCGCTGTTCGGGCTGGACTTCAGCGCGCGGCAGAACTGGCAGCCGGTCGCCACGCGCATCCAGCAGCGCTCCGGCACGGCGCCGGACGCGTTCGCCCTGGCCGTGTACGATGCGGCGCGGGTGGCGGCACTGGCGTACCTGGCCTCGCCGGAGGGCGTGGACGTGGACTCGCTGGCGGCGCGGTTCGTGGACGCGGCGGCCACGTACCACGGCACCACGGGGTGGACGGCCCTGAACGCGGCGGGCGACCGGGCCTTCGCGGACTTCGACTTCTGGGCCATCCGCCCGTCCGGCGCCACGCACGCCTGGACGCGCGTCGCGGGCTACGAGACGCGCTCCGGCACGCTCAGCCGCTGAGGCGCGAACGCAGCCGCTGACGCACGGAGGGTGAGGGACGGACGAAAGGGGGGGACACCGGTCAGCGGTGTCCTCCCTTTGTCGTTTGGTGGGAATGAGATGAGAAGCGGGAGCGGAGATCGAGACGAGCGAATGAATTCGCGGCTACAACTTCACACTGTCCGCCTCCGCGGACACCGCGCGGGGGCGGGATCCAGCGCGCGGGCGGTGCACCTGCCGCGGGTGGGTAGATTCCTCACTCGTCCCTCGTTCGGAATGACAGGGGCGGCGGGTCTCCTTGGATGATGCCGTTCCCAACCGCGATCAGAAGATGCCGACCTTGCCGCGGGCGAACTCGCGCAGGCGGGCGGAGTCGTAGCCGACGCCGTCGCGAAAGACCGTCGTCACCTCGTAGATGGCGGACGGCGTGGCGAGGGGATCGCCGCGGATCACCACGAGGTCCGCGGCCATCCCCGGCGCCACGGAGCCGATGCGGTCCGCCTCGCCCAGCACGCGGGCGCCGTTGTGCGTCAGCACCTGGATGGCCTGCTCGGGGGTGAAGCCGGCCTGCACCAGCAGCTCGTAGTTGCGCAGGTTGCCAAAGCCGGGAAGGAACCCCGTCCCCCACGGGTCCGAGCCCGCGGCCAGCAGCCCGCCCTCCGCCACGAACATCCGCTCCCACTGCATCATCTTCCGCAGCAGCCGCTCGGGCACGTTGAACGACCGTCCCGCGAGCGCGGCGTGGTTGGCCTCCACCTCGCGGCGCGCATCAGGGGCCAGCATCTCCAGGGCGCGCGGGTCCAGCGGCCGGCCGGGGATGAACGACTCGTAGACGCCCAGCGTGCTGACCACCGGCGTCCCCGCGGCCACGATGCGGCGGATGCTCGCGCGCACGGCGGGGGCATCCACCTCCACGTCCGCCTGCGCACGCTGGTTGCCCGGCGGGCACGCGTCGGGCTTTTTGCCCGGCACGTGCTCGCTGTCGGTGATGAAGCCGTGCTGCAGGGCATCGATCCCCATCTCCGCCGCATCGGCAAAGGTCACGGCGCACAGGTGGCCCGTCACGCGCAGCCCCCGCGCGTGCGCCGCGTCGATCGTCCACCCCAGCACGTCGCGCGGGCCGCTCATCACCTTGAACCAGGTGGCGCCCTTCCCCGCCCACTCGTCCACGAAGCGGCGCGCGGCTTCCGGCGAATCGACGCCGCGGAACCCGCCCGTGCCCCGGTTGCCGGCCACGATGTACGGCCCGGCGATGTGCAGGCGCGGCCCCGGCATCTGCCCCGTGTCGATGCGCCGCTTGAGGTCCAGCTCCTGGTCCGGGAGCTGGCTGCCGGCCGTCATCGCCGTCGTGACGCCGAACGCCAGGTACAGGTATGCGCTGGCGTCCATCGGCACCGTCTGCCGCAGCCCGCCGAAGTACGTGTGCTCGTGCAGCGAGACGAGCCCCGGCATTACCGTGTGGCCGGCCAGGTCCATCTCCTGCGCGCCCCGGGGCAGCGGCGTGCTGGCGCTGGGCCCCACGGCCAGGATGCGACCGCCGCGCAGCACCACCGTCTGGTCGTCGCGGGCGGGCGTCCCCGTGCCGTCCACCAGCCGCACGTGCGTCAGCGCCACGACGGGCGCATCCACCGCCACGAACGGCCGGACGGCGGGCGGGACGGTTGTCCGCTGCGCGGCGAGCGGGGCGGCGGCGACCACAGCCGCGAGCGCGGGGAGCACGGCGGATCGGACGATGTTCATCATACGGATGATGTGGGGAGCGTCGTTCGCCGCCGTCAGGTGGCGACGCGGGACGGGAGCCGCTTGTAGACCTTGCCGGCGTTCGGAATGCGGGCGTAGACGACGTAGCCCGCCCACGCGATGCACGCAAGCATGGCGAAGAACGCGAGCTCGCCCCCCAGCGTGCGGTTGACCCAGCGGGAGTTGAGGGCGCCCAGCAGGATGGGCAGCACGCCGGCGGCAAGGAGCAGGTACGTCCGCACGATCCGCTGCGCGGAGAGCGGGACACGGTCCACGATGCTGAAGCTGGCGGTGTGGCGGCCGTACGTGAACTCCTCGTGGAACGGCTGGATCACGTATCCGCCCAGGGGAACGAGGGGGATGCCCGCCGCCGTCACCCACCGCACCGCCTCCCACGTGCCATCGCCGTGCGGGCGGTAGTCCAGCAGCATCGTCCCGAAGCCGTTGATGGAGCTGAATCCTTTCTTGCGGACGGCCTGCTGGTGCTCCAACCGGGCGGTGGTGGCGCGCATGTCCGCCACGATCGCCTCCAGCTTGGAGAGCGCGAGCGATTCGCCGCACCGGGCGCAGGCCTCGGCATCGTAGTCGTTGACGGACTGGCAAGCCTTGCAGGCGACGGTCTTTTTCATGGGCGGATGCGAGAGGAGGGAGGGGCGGCGCGGGAGCAGGGGGAACTGCGCGGGCAGCTACACGGGGAGGGAGACGATGGTTCCGGTCTGCCGAAAAGGAGGGTAGCAGCGGACGCCCGCCGGAGCCAGATTCCCATCCTGCGCCGTAGCCGCGCATCCGCCCCGGCGATACACTTTCTCGTCAACCGTGGATGCGATGCCGCGCATCGGAATCGCAGGCCACGGAAGCCCGCTTCACCCGCCCGCCGAAGGATTGATCGGCATCCGCCGCCCTTCTCTTCCGCCGCGCATCCTTCATCCCACGTCCAGTCCCATGCTGAACCACCCGCTCACGGACGAGCTGCACGTCGAGCTGCTGCAGCCGCACCACGCGGAGGCGCTGTTCCGCGCGGTGGACGAGAACCGCGCGCACCTGCGCCAGTGGCTGCCCTGGGTAGACGCGACGCGGTCGGTGGACGACAGCCGCGCGTTCATCCGCGGCACGCAAAAGCAGTTCGGCGCCGACGAGGGCTTCCAGACGGTGCTCGTGGTCCGCGGCGAGGTGGCGGGGATGATCGGCCACACGGGCATCCGCTGGGCGCGCCGCGCGACGGGGCTGGGGTACTGGCTGGCGGAAAAGCACCAGGGACGCGGGTTCATGACCCTGGCATGCCGCGCGTACGTGGACCACTCGTTCCGCGAGCTGGGGCTGAACCGGGTGGAGATCCGCGCGGCCACCGGCAACGCGCGCAGCCGGGCCATCCCCGAGCGGCTGGGCTTTCCGCTGGAGGGCGTGCTGCGCGACGCGGAGTGGCTGTACGACCACTTCGTGGACCACGCCGTGTACGGGCTGCTGGCCCGTGAGTGGCCCGGATCCCCGCCCGCCGCGGGATAGCAGGGGCCGCGCCGGGTGGAATCGCCCGCACGGTGGATGGAACGCGCATTCCGCTCCGTGCCCGGCGTCGCGGCACCTTCCCGAAGTGCTTGTCGCGTAATATCTTGTTGCGATCCGACAGTACCGGCGCAGGGCCCGCGGCACGCGGTCCGTGCGTTTCTTCCGCCCGCGGTTTCCGCAGCTTGCTCCCGAGGACCGGTTTACGATGATCACGGCCGCGCACCCCCGCGATTCCCACCTCGAACCGGAGGCGACCGTCGCACCGGGGCACGCGGACCCGGACGTGGCCGCGGTGGGCCGCATCGGCGCGGTGCCCACCATCCTCAAGGTGGTTTCCGAGACCACGGGGCTGCGGCTGGCGCTGGTGGCCAGGGTGACGGAGACGGCGTGGACGGCGTGCGCGGCGCTGGACCGCATGGAGTTCGGGCTGAGCGCGGGCGACCAGCTGGACGTGGCCACCACGCTGTGCCGCGAGGTGCGCTCTTCGGGCGAGCCCGTCATCATCGAGCACGCCAGCCAGGAGCCGGATTTCTGCGGACACCCGGTGCCCAAGCTGTACGGATTCGAGAGCTACATCGCCGTCCCCATCTTTCGCCCCGGCGGCGAATACTTTGGCAACGTGTGCGCGCTGGATTCGCGCCCGGCGCGGCTGCGCAACGGCAAGACGCTGGCGATGATGAACCTGTTCGCCGAGCTCATCGCCGTGCAGCTGGCCGCGGAAGAGGCGCACGCGCGCGACCGCCAGGCGCTGAGCGACGAGCGCCGCACGGCGGAGCTCCGCGAGCAGTTCATCGCCGTGCTGGGGCACGACCTGCGCAACCCGCTGTCCTCCGTCATCACCGGGAGCAGCTTTCTGCTGGACATCTGCGACGAGCCCAAGCACAAGACCATCCTGGAGCGCGTGCACAGCAGCGGGCACCGGATGGCCAAGCTCATCGAGGACGTGCTGGACTTTGCCCGCGGGCGGCTGGGCGGGGGCATCGACATCGACCCGGAGCAGGTGCAGGACGTGGCGGGGCTGGCCGCGGACGTGGTGGCGGAGATCGCGAGCGTGCATCCCGGCCGTACGCTGCGGGTGACGTACCGCGACGCCGGCTCGGCCGTGCTGGACCGCACGCGCGTGGCGCAGATGATGAGCAACCTGGTGGGGAACGCCGTGCAGCACAGCCCGGTGGACGAGCCGGTGGACGTGCTGGTGGAGGGCGCCGGCGACCGGGTGCGCTTCGCCGTCACCAACCGCGGCGAGCCCATTCCGCCCGACCTGATGGGCCGCCTGTTCCAGCCCTACGTCCGCGCGGAGGGAAGCCGACCGCGGGCGGGGCTGGGGCTGGGGCTGTACATCGCGGCGGAGATTGCGCGGTCGCACGGCGGGTCGCTGGAGGCCACCTCCAGCGCCGAGGCCGGCACCACCTTCACCGCCGTGCTCCCCCGCTCCCACGCGGCGTGAAGCTGAGCCGAGCGGCGGATGGATGATGACAATCGAGGCCTGCCCGTCGCTGGAAGCAGGCCTCGGTTGCGTCCGGCGCTCGCCTCCCTCCATCTCTCCCTCGCACGGCCGTCCGATCACGCATCGTCGCGTGGTCCGTCCGACAATCCAGGGGACGGCGTCCTGCCAGGGCCGCCTTTTACAGATCGCGATCAGGTGGATGCCGTGCCTGGCACAGTTCCGTGCCGTGGGACCAATCTCCTCTCCTGCAAAAAATTCGGATGCCGCCCCCTCGCCGAAAGCAGCCGCTCTGCCAAGGATCTCTAGCCTCCTGCACGACCTGGCCGATTCGTGTCCATCCGTCGCGTCACACCGCTCCCGCACGGACGGGTTCGAAAAGGCTGCCGTGCTGGATGATTGCCGGCGTGACGTCCGGACGCGGATCGGACGGCGACCGGCAGGATGCATCAGGCCCTTGGCAGACAGGCTGCTGCCGGCGAGGGGACGGCCATCCGCGTTTTTCGGAAGAGGCAGGATCGTGGATGCCGGGACGGATGCCTGGCGTGGCACATCATCCACCTGATCGCGATCGGTAGAAGTCTGCCCGCGCCGGACACCGGCTGACGCCGCGGGATGGCCGCCCGCCTCCGCGAGACCCGGCGGATGGAGCCCTCGCCCTGGGACAGACTCGTTGGGAAATCATGCCGCACGAATCGCGACGGGGCGGACGGAATGGGCCGAATCTCAACGTCCCCATCGGAGTGCCCGGTTCTTGCTAGGCAGGGCGCGCTCACCGCTCGATCTTCCCGGAGACCGGTACCAACATTGACGGACGCGCCGCGTCGCGACCCTTCTCACACCGGCGATTCGCTCGAGGCGGCCATCCGCGATCCCGCGCGGCTGGCCGCCCTGCGCGCCACGGAGCTGCTGGACACCCCCACGGAGCCGGCGTTCGACCGGCTGACGCGGCTGGCCGTCCGGCTGCTGGGCGTGCCCGCCACCTTCCTGTCCCTGGTGGACGAGGACCGCGACTTCTACAAGGCCGCCACGGGCTTCGGCGAGCCGCTGGCGTCGGCGCGGGAGATGGCGGGGCGCACCTTCTGCCACTTCAGCATCGCGGGGGCCACGCCGGAGCACCCGCTCGTCATCTCCGACACCCGCGCCGACGAAACCTATCGCCAGGTGCCCACGGTGGACTCGCTGGGCGTGGCAGCGTACGTGGGCGTGCCGCTGGTGATCGACGGGCAGGCCATCGGCTCGTTCTGCGCGATCGACATGGTGCCCCGCCAGTGGACGCGCGACGAGGTGGAGGTGCTCACGGAGCTGGCCGCGTCGGCCCAGCGCGAGATCGAGCTGCGGCGGGCCCTGGCGCACTCTCAGCGCACGGCGGACGAGGCGGAGCGCGTGCGCCGCGAGCGCGAGGAGTTCCTGAACGCGACCACGGACGGCGTCTACACCATCGACTGCGACGGGCAGATCCTCTTCGCCAACCCGGCCACGGCGGAGCAGCTGGGCTACGCGCCGGACGAGCTCATCGGCCGCAACGCCCACGACCTGTTTCACTACGCGCACCCGGACGGTACCCCGTTCCCCGCCGAGGCCTGCCCCATCGCCCGGGCCGGGCGGGAGGGACGCCCCGTGCTGGTGCAGGGCGAGGTGCTGTGGCGCCGCGACGGGACCTCGTTTCCCGTGGCCTACTCGTCGTCCCCCGTGCGGCGCGACGGCACAGTGGTGGGCGCCGTCGTGCGCTTTACGGACGTCACGGAGCAGAAGCGGGCGGAGGAGGCGCTGCAGCTGCTGGCGGAATCCGGCCGCGTGCTGTCGTCGTCGCTGGAGCTGGGCGGGACGCTGCGGGCCATCGCGGGGATTGCGGTGCCGCAGCTGGCGGAGATCGTGATGGTGGACCTGGTGGATGGGGACGACGCGCTCCGCCGGGTGGGCGCGGCGCGGGCGGACGCGCAGGTGTCGGACCTCTTTGAGCAGGCGCTGAAGTTTCCCCCGCGGATGGGGGACGGCGGGCCGCAGGCGCAGGTGCTGGATAGCGGGCGCACGCTGTTCATCAAGGAGATCCCGGACGCGTGGATGGACACGGTAGGGCGCGGCGCGGAGCACGCGCAGCTCGTCCGCCGCCTGGGCCCCCGTTCGCTCGTCGTCGCGCCCATGCGCTCGCGCGAGGGCGTGCAGGGCACCGTGAGCTTTGTCCGGACGGCGGCCCGCCCCCCGTTCGACGAGGCGGACGTGGAGCTGGCGGAGGAGCTGGCCCTGCGCGCGGCGCTGGCGGTGGAGAACGCCCGCCTTTACGACGCGGCCCTGGGCGCCACCCAGGCCCGCGACGACATGCTGGGCGTGGTGTCGCACGACCTGCGCAACCCCATCCACTCCATCTTCATGAGCTCGTCCTTCCTGCTGGAGCTGCTGCCGGAGGAGGGGATGAAGGTGGAGCGGATGCAGGCGGCCGTCATCAAGCGCGCGGCGGAGCGGGCCAACCGGCTCATCCAGGACCTGCTGGACATCACCCACATCGAGAGCGGCCGCCTGTCGCTGCTCCGCGAGCCGCACGACGTGGCGTCCATCGCACAGGAGGCGGTGGAGCAGGCGGGGATCGTGGCCGCGGACCGGGGCATCACCCTGTCGCGCGGGGCGATGGAGCGCGGCACGACGATCTGGGTGGACCGCGACCGCGTGGTGCAGGCGCTGGGCAACCTGATCAGCAACGCGCTCAAGTTCACGCCGTCCGGCGGGCGGGTCACCGTCTCCGTCGCGGCGGACGACGAGGCCGTGCGCATCTCCGTGGCCGACACGGGCCCGGGGATCGCGCCGGAGCAGCTGCCGCGCCTGTTCGACCGCTACTGGCAGGCCAACACGGCGGACCGGCGCGGCATCGGCCTGGGGCTCAGCATCGTGCAGGGGATCGCCGCCGCGCACGGGGGCGACGTGCAGGTGCAGTCCACGCTCGGCGCCGGCACCACCTTCACCCTCGTTCTTCCCGCCGGGGAGCCGCCGCAGGCGTAGCGGAGGGTGCCGCTGGCGGAGAGGGCGCAGCTCTCCCGCATCTGCGCGTGTCCCGTCCGAGCCGATGCACCGCCTTCCCACCACGGCCGGCTTCTACCGATCGCGATCAGGTGGATCCGTGCCTCGGCGGGCATCCGCCCCGTGCGGCCAGTATGCTTCCCCGGCAAAAATTTCAATCCCGTCCCCTCGCCGGCAGCAACCGCGCTGCCAAGGATCTCTGGCCTCCTGCACGATCCATCCGGTCCGCGAACGGACGTCACGGCGCATGCCTCGCGCGCGTACAGGGTTCGAAAAAGCCTGCCGAACTGGATGATTGTTTCCTGTGGATTGCGTTGTTTCCAAATCAGGAAACAACGATGTGCCCGCGACGGCCGGACGCGGATCGGACGGCGAGCGGCAGGGTGCCAGAGATCCTTGGCAGAGCGGATGCTGCCGGCGAGGGGACGGCCATCCGCGTTTTTTCGATGGGGCACGATCGCGGCGGCGGCGGTGGATGCCTGGCATGGCACATCATCCACCTGATCGCGATCGGTAAGAGTGTGCCTGCGCCGGAGAGCCGGGCGACGTCGCGCGATGGCCGCACCGTTCGGCCGACCGAGGTGGAATGGATGCCGAAGCCGCGGACGAGGCGGACGGTGCGCGAAAAAGGGGGGAAATTCCCATCTGCGTCGGGGGATTCGAGACACCATCCGTTCCCTCCGTAATCAATTCGTTTCCCCGCTCCGCACCCCTTCCCTCTCCCGCCCCGCGCGGATATCTTTGCGCGCAATCTGAAACTGCATCGCGTACCAGATGTCCAGGGCTCCTATCGCCTAGGCATCCGCCGCGCATCGAAGTTTTCTCCGTTCTTTCCGAAATCGCGCCGGTCCGGCAACGCCCTCGCGGCGTCCGCCGCCCGCGCGGTTCCGCACCGCTTGCCATTCGCCGACCCAGCCCGTACTCCGGCATTCCGCGCCGGCCGATGCCGCCACGCGCCCCGTGCGCGTGCCGGCGGCGTGCCGCGCCCGAAACGCCATCCACTTCGCTCCGCAGACGGCCGGCCGTACGCCGTCACTGCCGGACCCGCTGCCTGACCGCGGCGGCCGGCGCACGTCCTCCATTCCGTACCCTTCTCCACAGGACCCTCTGATGTACCGTCCCTTCCTGCGGCTCCTGGCCGCGCTGTCCTTCGCCGCATTCGGCACCGCCGCGTGCTCCGATGCGCCCACCGGTGGCGTGGTCACCGAAAAGGGCCCGGACGCCACGGTCGGCTTTGCCGTGAACCTCGCCGGCTCGGCCGTGAA
>DATING010000674.1:0-7836 GCA_035474555.1 Longimicrobium sp.
CGCCCCCGGGACTCGATCCCGGGGGCGCTTCTTCATAGGTGCCGATCCGGAGGGCTTCCGTGCCCCGCGTCGCACGGTGCTCTAGATCATCGCGCCGCAGAGTCCCAATGCACGGAAGCGCCTCCGGCCGATGGGCTGGAGGCGCTTCTTGTTTCCGTTCGTGGATCACCAGCCCCTCCTCACCTG
Organism: Longimicrobium sp.; assembly: GCA_035474555.1. GTDB lineage: Bacteria > Gemmatimonadota > Gemmatimonadetes > Longimicrobiales > Longimicrobiaceae > Longimicrobium. The sequence continues at coordinate 187 of DATING010000674.1, forward strand.
GGGAAGGAATGTCCCTCGTACCCGGCCACAGGCGGGACAGGTGCGGCACGCCTGTCCCTACTTCCGCGCCGGCAGACGCTCCAGCGGGGGGATGCCGAACGCGCACAACAGCCGCCCGTGCAGCGTGTTGCGGGCGCACGGCGACAGTCCTGGCGCATTCGGTATGTGCATTGCGCCCCATTCGACGGGCGCAGGTCGCATCCTCCCGCCCCGCCTGCCTCACAAAGCCCCGCGCCCGGCGGTGTCCCGCCCGCGGCCCTCCCGCAACCCGGACCCCCGCATTCCATGTCACACATCACCGGAACCGTGCAGCCCGTGCAGCCGCCGCTGGTGCTGGGGCCCGCGTCGGGCGTGCTGACCACCAGCTACGTCCACGCTCCGCCGGCGGAGCCCAGCGGCACCAAGCTGCTCATCCTGCACTTCCACTCCGCCAGCTTTCCCGGCGACAACCGCCTGGAGGTGGACCTGGGCTACGGCACCGACGTCTTTACGGCCGACGACGGCCCCTCGTTCTGGACGCGGCCCGTGGACCCCAGCAAGTTCCCGGGCGGCATCCCCATCCGGTACATCGTGGACGGGCCCAACGACGGGAGCGTGACCTTTGACCGCTACGGGCGCGGCGAGCGGCACAGCGGCGAGCCGGGGCACCCCAGCTTTTCCAACAGCGACCCGTTCCTGCCCAGCGGCAGCTTTGCCGAGCCGCAGTACGACCCGTACTGGGTCTGCAACCCGCCCAACGAGAACTGGGAGAACATCCGCTGCCTGGCGGACACGAACGACGTGCGGCGCAGGGTGGCGCGGAGCGTGGGAATGATCGTGACCGTGCACCCGGCTTCGGCCACGGTGCCGTTCGAGCACGTGAGCACCTGCACGGTTACGCTGGTGGGCGCGGAGATGGTCATCACCGCCGGCCACTGCCTGCACCCGGAAGACGCGGTCTCGTCGTCCGTCACCTTCGATTTCGAGGTGGAGTGCGGCGGCGCGGCCCCGGGCTCGTACAATCCCGGGTTCCACAAGGTAAAGAAGGTCCTGCACCACCTCTACGCCTGGGAAAACGGGATCAAGTACGACTACGCCTTTTTGCAGATCGCCATTCCCCCCGGCGGGCTGGGGCTTCCGATCATCCCCATGCGCACGGGGCTCCCCGCGGTGGGCGAGCAGGTGTTCTGCGTGCACCACCCCAACGGCGCGGTCAAGAAGCTCTCGCGCCCGCACGGGGGCGGCTTCGCCACGATCTTCGCCAGCTCCATGGGCGCCATCGGCGTGAACCTGGACGTCTCCGGCGGCAGCTCCGGATCGGCGCTGTTCGACACCGCCGGGAACGCGCTGGGCGTGCTGGCGGGCAGCGGCAAGTGCTCGCTGGGGTACTTTCCCACGGCCACCGCGCTGGACCGCGTGGAGGCGAACCCCCAGCCGGTGGCCGCCCGCGACGTGATGATCGTCTTCGACCGCTCGGGGAGCATGTCGCTGCCGGCGGGAACGGGGCGCAGCAAGATGGAGGAGGCGCAGGACGCGGCCGCGCTGTTCGTGCAGTTGGTGCGCGTGGGCGGCGGAGACCGCCTGGGGCTGGTCTCCTTCAGCACCACCGCCAGCAATCCCGTGGACTTTGCGCTGGCGGACGTGACGCAGCCCACCAAGGACGCCCTCATCGGCCCCACCCTGGACGGCGGCGTGGTCGGCGCGCTGGCGCCCGGGGGGAACACGACGATCGGCGGCGGGCTGGACCGCGCGCGCCAGCAGTTCCCCATGCCCGGCCCCAACCAGCGCACGATCCTGCTGCTCACGGACGGGCTGCAGAACACGCTGCCGCTGATGGAGACGGTGGAGCCCACGCTGGCGGGGATCGACGTGAACGCCATCGGCTTCGGCACGGAAGGAAGCCTGGACGGCGCGCTCCTCTCGCAGCTGGTGCAGAAGCACAACGGCGTGTATACCCGCGCGGGGGACCCGCTGGACCTGAAGAAGTACTTTGCGCTGGCGTTCGGAAACATCTTTGCCGCGGGCGCGCTGCTGGACCCGCCCTTTGAGCTGCCGCGTGCCGAGCGGACGGGAAAGCGGGTGCCCTTTTCCGTCTGCGGCGAGGAGAGCGTGACCGTCGTGGTGGGATGGGACCGGCCGGACAGCGTGCTGACGGTGCGCGTCCAGACCCCGGCCGGCGCGTGGATCACGGGCGCGGCGCCGGGCGTGGAAGACAGCACCGGGCCCACGTGGACCTTCCTGCGCATCCCGCTGCCGGTGGATGGCGAGCGCGACGGGGCGTGGGCCGTGGAGGTTTCGCGCGGCGGGACCGGCGGCGGCGAGTTTCCGCCCCCGCCGCAGCACCTGCGCTACTTCGTGCAGGTGATCCCCACGGGCGGCCCGCGGCTGGTCGCGGCGCCGGTCCCGGCAAAGCTCTACACGGGCGACGCCTTCAACCCCCTGGTCGCGCTGTGGTACCCCGACGGCGGCCACCCGCACCACGCACACGTGCACGTCACCGTCCGCGCGCCGCGCACCGGGGCGGGGACGCTGCTGTCCAGGTCCGGACTGGGCGCGCCGGGCACGCGCGACGGCGACGCGGTGGGCGCGCGGCAGGCCGGGCTGCTGGCGCTGGAGGCGGCGTCGCCGGGGCCGCTGGTGGAGTACGCGGAGCACACCTTCGAGCTCTTCGACACGCCGGCGCACGACGACGGCACGCCGGAGCCGGACGGCATCTTCGGCACGCCGCTGCCGGAGCTGTTCACGGTGGAGGGCGACTACACCTTCCACTTCCGCGCCACCTACGGCGAGGCGTGCACGGGTACACGCGAGCTGCTGCGCTCGCTGCACGTGGACGTGGGGGTGGATCCGTCACGCACGCACGTGCGGGTGCAGGAGACGGGCACGGCGCCGGGCGGCGGGCGCAAGGTGACGCTGACCCTCGTGCCGCAGGACCGCTACGGCAACCCGCTGGGCCCCGGCCGCGCAGGGGACCTGACGGTGAGCGGCGGCGCCGGGACCACGCTCGCCGGCGGCCTGCGCGACAACGGCGACGGGTCGTACGCGGTGGATGGCACGTGGAACCCCGGCGCGGGCAGGCGTCCCTCCCTGGTGGTGGGCCAGCCCGGACGTCCGCCGGTGGTGGTGCAGGAGCCGCCCATCATCCCGGACGACGTGGATGACTGCCGCCGCTGGAAGATGCTCGTCTGGCTGCTGCTCATCCTGCTCATCATCCTCATCCTGGTGCTGCTCTTCCGCTGACGTGGATCAGCCCGCGCACCATCGAGGAGCCTTCGCCCCGCCGCACGCGTTCGAGTACCCGTTCATGGGCGAGAAGCAGACCTCGCCTCGCGGGATGGGATGAAGAAGCGCCCCCGGGACTCATCCCGCGGGCGCTTCTTCGTGGGCCCGGATCGAGGCGGATAGCAAATCTGCGGCGGGAGCGTTTGCGTCACATCGGGATGATTCCCGCGCCGCCATCTGCTTTGGGAAGGGGTTGACAGGAACGGGCCGCTCTTCTAAGATAGAATCACAATCCGACACAATCCGCAGGGGTGGCGGATAGGAATCTCACACGCGAGCTGATCCAGGCTCCCCCCGGCACAACGCTGGAGCGGGAGCCCTTTTCATCCACGGATTCGTGGGAATAGCGAGGGCATCCAGGTCCTGATTGGTACAGAGTCGGGACGCCATGCAGTTCTTTTACGGTCCTCGCGTACACCAGAGGAGCAGGACGGCGGGCACCCTGATGCATCCAGGGCGAGCACAGGTGAGCACAAGCACACGCATGACTCGAGGGCTCTACGAGGCCCCCGCCGGCACAGCGCCGGACGGGGGCCTTTGACGTCCCTCCCCGAACGGCCTTTCCCGGGGCGAATGCCGCCGGACGGGGCCCGTGCGCCGCACCGCGGCAGGCACGCCAGAGAGGAGAATCTCCCATGGCCAAGGCACACCAGCTGGTCGATACCTTCAACGACAACACGACGGACACCGCGAAGTGGACGCCCTTCGGGACCGTCCAGGAAACCAACCAGCGCCTCGAGATCCGGCTTCGCGGCAACGCGGCCAACACCTTTGGCGGATACACCTCCGTCGCCACCTACGACCTGCGGTGGGACGCGGTCAAGGTAGAGGTCGTGCAGGTCCACCGTACGGGGTACCTGGAACTGCGCGTGACGACCGGGAGCAACCGGGACGTGGGCGACGCGGCGCTCATCAGCGTCGACGGGCAATACGTCATCGCGTATCATCGCCTGGCAGGCGTGGATCGCCAGCTGGTGTCCGTTCCGTACGATCCCGTGGCGCACCGGTGGCTGCGGCTGATGGAGCAGAACGGCGTGCTGTACTACCAGGCTTCGCCGGACGGGACGCAGTGGACGGATTTGATCCAGGAGGCCACGCCCTTCGTGGTCAACGCCGTGCGGGTGATCCTGGCCGCGGGCACCTACCAGGCCGCCGCGTCGCCGGGACTCGTGGTGTTCGACAACTTGAACGGGCCGGACACCTCGCTCAACCGCCAGGTGGAGGAACGGCGCAGGTCGGCGCTCGCCACGCGCGTGGAGGCGGCGGAGCTGGCGGCGGCGCGCCGGCACGACGAGCACGTCAACAACAACGACGAGGTCAACTACCCCACGCGGCTGCTGGCCGGCAACTACTCCAAGAGCCTCAAGCACGACGCCGTGGGCGATCCCGACCCCGGCTCGTACGCCACGCTGCTGCGCGCCCTGCAGAGCGAGGACCCGGGCGACTTCGAGGAGGTGATCCTGGCCTCGCCGACCGCCCTCAAGCTCACCAATCCGCAGGGCGGGCTCGCGTTCGACGTGGCGGGCCCCGATCCGCAGGAGATCACCATGAACCCCGCGCCGCGCTTCGACAGCGAGATCACGGCGCACGAGGCGGGCGAGCTGTACTGGATGGCCGTCGCGCGCGACGTGCACTTCGCCAGCTACGGCTCCGATCCCATCATCACGGCCGCCATCAACTCCCTGAACGGCGAGTTCGCACAGTTCGGCGGCACCACGCCCGTGACGGCGCAGAACGTCTTCCGGGGCATCTACCCGGGCGAGCAGGTGGGGCCCTACGTCTCGCAGTTCCTGCTCAAGGGGAACACGGACCCGCGCAAGCCCGACGGGCTGGGGCGCGATGCCAACGAGGGGTACATCACCTACGGCTCGCAGGTGATCGACCAGCGGCAGCTGACGGCGGCGGCCGGGGTGGACTACCTGACCAGCTTCACCTCGTGGCTCGGGGTGCAGAACGGCGGCGACACGCGCGGCCAGGACCAGTTCGACACGGTTCGCCGCTTCATCCGCAACCTGCGCGACGGGGCCACGTACGTGCACTTTGACCAGGTGATCAACGCGTTCTACAACGCGGGGATGATCCTGCTCTCGGAGCCCACGGGCAACCAGCTCGCGTTCCAGCTCGGCGTCACGGGACGTCCCATGATCGACCTGGAGTTCGCCAAGGACCAGGGGAACCCGTACGATCCGCCCGGCACGGCCATGGACAGCCGGACGCAGGCGGGCTTTGGCACCTTTGGCCCCATCCACCTGCTGCAGGTGCTTTCCGAGGTGCTGGGCCGCGCCATCCGCGCCGTCTGGTGGCACAAGTGGGGCGTGCACCGGCGCCTGCGCCCGGAGGAGTTCGGCGGGCGCGTGGACAACTGGATCGTGGGACGCCGCGACTACCCCATCCACCCCAGCATCAAGAACTCGCTGACGGCGGGCGGGCTGGCGCCGTACTTTGGCACCACGGGGGACCGGTTCCCCAATTCGTACCTGCTGCCGCAGGCGTACCCCGAGGGCGCGCCCACGCACCCGGCCTACGGCGCGGGCCACGCCACGGGCGCCGCGGCGCTGGCCACCATGCTCAAGGCGTTCTTCGACGAGACGGCGCCCATCGAGAACCCCGTGCTCGCCAGCACCGACGGCCTGTCGCTGGTGTCGTACGCGGGGGCCGACGCGGGGCAGATGACGGTGGGCGGCGAGCTCAACAAGCTGGCGGGCAACATCGCCCTGTTCCGCAGTGCGGCGGGCGTGCACTGGCGCAGCGACTACACGGAATCGGCCCTGCTGGGCGAGGCCGTCGCCATCGCCATGCTCCAGGAGATGAGCCTGGGGTTCAACGAGAGCACCGCCTACTTCGAGCTCACCCGGCTGAACGGCCTGCCCATCCGCATCTTCGACGGCAAGGTGGTGCCCGTGGTGCCCGCCTGACGCATCCGGCCGCGGCGCGAGGGAGGGCCCGGCCACGGATCCGCGGATGACGGAAGGGGCGGCCGGTGGATACCCGCCGCCCCGCAAGAAACGAAACCGGGACCCAGGAGGCCCCCGCCGGCAGAACGCCGGACGGGGGCTTCCGTGTCCAAACCGGGGCGCGTCCGGAACATCGAAGCAGCCCCCAGGGACGCGCGCGGCGCCTCCCCTCCAGCGGTCCTTCCCCGCGGCGAGCGCCGCGGGACGAGACCCCGCCTGCCGCACCGCGGCACGCACCTTCACCACCGGGAGAATCCCCATGGCGAAGGCACATACGCTGGTCGACAACTTCAACGACGACACGCCGGATGTCTGGCACGCCACCAACAACTCCGACGGCAGGTGGGACGCCTCCCCGGGCGAGCGGCTCCGCGAGGTGAACGGACGGGTGGAGATCCGCCCGGACCCGAACGTGGCGGCGTCCTACTACTACAACTCACACGAGGCCTACGACCTGACGGGATCGGAATTCCGGGTGGAGTTGGTCCGCGCTCCGTTCGGCGTGTACGGGGTCGGCGCGTCCCTGGAGGCGCGCTACTTCACCAGCCCCACCACCAGCGACTGGGTGCGGTTCCAGGTAGCCGATGGAGAGCTGCAGTGCGAGACGTTCATCTCCCAGATCTGGACCAAGGTCGGAGAAGTTCCGTACGACCCCGCCTGTCACCGCTGGCTCCGGCTGCGCGAGCGGTTGGGCACGCTGTACTGGGAGACCTCGGCCGACGGGGAGGAGTGGGAGACGGTGCTGAGCCGGTCTCCGAGCCCCATCCCTCTGACGGCGGTGAAGGCGCGGTTCGGCGCGGAGGTCGGCAGCGCCGTCAAGGTGGCCGGGATGGCCATCTTCGACAACTTCAACGTCCGGGACACGACCCGCGCGCGGCGGGTGGACGAGCGCCGCCTGTCGGCGCGCGACCTGCGCGTGCAGGCGGCGGAGGTCGCGGCGGCCCGCCCCCACGACGAGCACGCCAACAACAACGACGAAACCAACTACCTGGACCTCGCGGGGCGGCAGCTCGCCGGGATGTATTCCAAGAGCCTGCGGCACGATGCGCTGGGCGACCCTGATCCCGTCTCGTACATGACGCTGCTGCGCGCCTTAGAGAGCCGCGACCCGCACGACTTCGAGGAGATCCAGCTCGCCTCGTCCACCGCCCTCAAGCTCACCAACCCGCAGGCGGGGCTGACCTTCGACATCGCGGGGCCGGACGCGCAGGCGTACACCATGCCCCCCGCGCCGCGCTTCGACAGCGCGGTCACGGCCCACGAAGCTGGAGAGCTGTACTGGATGGCGGTCGCGCGCGACGTCTGGTTCGGCAGCTACGCGACCGACGCGGCCACGGCGAACACCGTCGTCAAGCGCGCCATCGATTCGCTGAACGGCGAGTTCCCCCAGTTCGGCGGCACCGCGCCCGTGGCGCCGCAGAACCTCTTTCGGGGC
>DATING010000675.1:0-1617 GCA_035474555.1 Longimicrobium sp.
CAGCGGGACACTTCGGCTTACATGGGCATCTGGCGAGGACTGACCCAAAACCGCGCGTTCACCGAGCCCGAGGCGAGCGATCCCCGGCTGCGCGGGCGAGAATACCCCGTTCCCTTTGCCGCCGTGTGGCAGGCGGCACTCCAGATCGCGGAAAGGACGCGCGGATGGACGATCACGGCAAGTGACTCGCGGGCGGGGGAAATCGTCGCCGAAGCACGGACGACGATGTGGAAGTTCGTGGACGACGTGTGGATCCGCATCTCGCTGGACGAGGACGGCCAGACGTGCGTGGACGTGACCAGCGCCTCGCGCACGGGTCGGGCCGACCTGGGCACCAACGCCCGCCGAATTGCCCGTTTCTTGCACGCGCTCGACCGCCACGTTCTGGGGCCAAAGCGCGCAAACCGATAGACTGAAAGCATTTGGATGCCTCTTTCGGAGATCAGGAAAGCCGCCGGGCTGACCGGGGACCGCATCCCCGTCCTCCCCATCCGGAGCACCGTCGTCTACCCCTCGGGGGCGACCGCCCTGCAGATCGGGTTCGCGCCCAACGTCGAGGCGCTGGCCGCCCATCCGCAGCCGGAGCTCATCGTCGCCATCGTCGCCACGCTGGACGACGGGCAGGACATCGCCCCGCGCTCGCTGGAAAAGGTGGGCACGGCCGTGCGCGTGCTGGACCGGCTGAACCTGCCGGGCGGCACCATCCAGACCACGCTGCAGGGGCTCAAGCGCATCCACCTGGACGACGTCCGCTTCGAGGACGGCTACTACACGGCCCGCGTCCGCGCCGTGGAGGAGACGCCGCTCGCGCCCGACGCCGCCGAGCCCGTCGTGGAGCGCATCCTGAGCACCGTCAGCGGCCTGGCCGCCCGCGTGGACCGCGTGCCCGACGAGGTGCCGCGCATCCTGCGCATGAACCTGGGCGACCCCGGCCGCTTCGCCGACCTGGCCAGCACCCTGTGCAACCTCAAGCTCCCGGACCGCGACGCCGTCCTCCAGGAGCTGGACGTGGCCAAGCGGCTGGAGCTCGTCCTCGCCTCGCTGGAAGAGGCGTGGGAGCGGGCCCGCGAGGTGGCGGCCATGGACGGCGCCAGCGCCGGCGCCGAGCCGCCCTCCGCGGCCGCGGAGGGCGCGCCCCGCTCCGGCCGTGACCGCGCCGGGGAGATCCGCCGCCGCATCACCGCCCTGCAGGCCGAGCTGGGCGAGATGGACCCGCTGGAGCGCGAGGCCGACGAGATGCTGCGCAAGGTGGAGCTGGCGCGGCTCCCCAACCGCGTGGCCGCCGTGGCCCGGCGCGAGGCGGAGCGGCTGCGCAGCAACGCCACCAGCGCGCAGGAGGCCACGGAGATCCGGGGCTACCTGGAAGCGCTCGTGGCCATCCCCTGGACCAAGCGCGCGGGCGACGGAAAGATCGACCTGCGCGCCGTGGAAGCGGCGTTCGGCGAAGAGCACCTGGGGATGGAGGAAAGCAAGCAGCGCCTGCTGGAGGTGCTGGCCGTGGCCGCGCTGCGGGGCGACCTGCGCGGCCCCATCCCCTGCCTGGTCGGTCCGCCGGGGGTGGGGAAGCGCACCCTGGCCCAGGCGATCGCCGACGGCCTGGGGCGGCCGATGGCGCGG
>DATING010000676.1:0-2985 GCA_035474555.1 Longimicrobium sp.
TGCTTCATCGCGCACCGGATGAACGCCAGCGTGAACTCGGGGGAGGTGGAGGCGTCGACCCAGGGAAGCCACTCGCGCAGGTGGCCGCGGTTGGCGTCGACCACGGCGTACAGCTCCTCCGCGTGCCGCGGCTCCAGCACCACCAGCGCGGCGCCCTCCGCGATCGGGTGGGGGAACATCGCCCCGCCCCTAGCGCGGCTCCACCAGCATGGTGGCGACGGACGAGCCGCCGCCGGCGGTCACGTTCAGCAGCGGGTCCGTGGCAATGCGCGTGAGGCAGCCGTCCACCCGCGACGTCTCCGTGACGTACGGGGCGATGTCGATCATCCGGTCGGTCACCTGCACGGCGCCGTCCACCCAGCTGGGGAACGGCTCCGTGGGCAGCACGATGCGCTCCTGCACCACGTACGGCGCCTCCAGCGCGGTGCGCAGCGTGGCCTGCCACTCGTCGTCCGACACCAGCCAGCCCAGGACGATGCCCCGGCCGCCGTAGTCGTCGTTGGGCTTGAGGACGAGCCGTTCGCGGTTCTGCGCGGCCCAGGGCAGCAGGTCGATGCTGGCCCCGTCCTTTTCCGTCCGCCGCTCCTCCACCACGCGCGTCCAGGGCACGTGCGCCTGGATGGCGGCCCGCTCGTCCGCGTCGAACAGGTCCGCGTTGCGCTCGTCGCCCAGCACGGCCAGGCTGGCCTTCTTGTAGACGATCTTGCAGCGGAACGGGTTCACCATGCACACGGCGCGGTCGCGGATGGCGCGCACCACGGGGCTCTCCATCCCCATCCGCAGCACCAGCTCGTCGATGAGCACGCGCTTGTAGATGAGGTCGATGACGAACCCGCCCGGCGCCACCAGCTTGCCTTCGCGGTACTCGCACTCGCGCGGATCGTGGATCTCGGCCTGGATGCCGTGCGCGCGAAAGTAGTCGCGGAAGAACTGGAACTCGCTCTGCGTGGGGACGTCGCTCCAGTCCAGGATGCCAATGCGGGGCAGCGCCGTGCCCCCGCTGAACTCGCGCCACGCCCCCAGCAGCGCGTGCAGCACGCCGTGCCGGGAGGGGAGCGGATGCAGCACGTGCGAGCGCAGGAACTCGCCCGTGACGGGCAGGGCCAGGAACGCCTCGCTCAGAACGTCCATGTACGCCGCGCCCGCCGGTGTCTCGGCGTTGTACTCCGTAAAGAGCAGCGTCTGCTCGTCGGAGTTGAAGAACGCGTCCAGGCGCGACGTGGGGCTGGGGGACGAGAAGCCGGGGTCGTCGTGCACCAGCGTCTCTTCCCAGTCCAGCAGCCGGAACTGCGCGCGGAACCCGTCGTCCACCACGGCGCGCTCGTGGATGCGGGTGAACGCGCGCATGAGCGTGGCCACCTCGCGGCGAATCCACCGGTACTGCCCGGGCGTGAGCAGCCGCGGCCGCAGCACCGAGCAGAGCGGCCGGTCGCCGAAGTACATCCCCCGGCGCCGGTGCTCCTCGTCCATCCGCTCCGCGCTGTCGGCTGCCAGCGCGTGGTTCTCCAGCAGCCGGTGCCAGCGCTCCAGGGCCCCCCGCGCGACCGCCGCCTCGCTCACGCGTGTCCCTCGCTCGCCTGCTCCTCCACCTCCGCGTCCGGCAGGTCGCCCGGATCGTCCGAGGTGCGGCCGCCTCCGCCAACTCCACCCGCATCGGACGTCGTGCCCGTGCTGGACGTCGTGCCCGGAGGTGGCCCGTCCGGCCCGCGCCCGCCGCTGGTGATGATGGTGCCGGGCCCATCCGCCGTGGACGCGTCGTCATCCCGGTCCGGCCCGCGTCCACCGCTGCCGTGCGCACCGCCACCGGCGTCCGCCGCGGCTACGTCAGCGCCACCGCCGGACCGCGACCCGCTGCCGGTCCCGGGGCCCTCCGACGACGACAGCGTGGGGGCGTGGATCATGGGCGAGGCGGCGAGGGCGGCGGACAGGTCGCGGCTCCCCTGGAACAGCTGCCGCCAGCCGAGCTCGCCCGCCTGCTGGCGCGGGTTCTTGGCCATGCGGATGGCCATGTCGGCCATGTGCTGCACCACCCACTCGAAGTAGTGCTCCGTGAGCGAGTAGATGTCCATGTCCGGCGCGGGGTTCATGAAGTCGATGGCGTAGGGCACGCCGTCCTTCACGGCCCACTCCATGGAGTTCATGTCGTAGCCCAGGGCCCGCACCAGCTTGAGCGAATCGGCCACCACGCGGGTGCCCAGGTCGCCGCTCATGTGCGCGTGGTCCACGTGGTACTTGCGCTCGCCCGGGTCGTACTTGATGGGCAGCACCTCTTCCTGCCCCAGGCAGATGCAGCGGATGAAGTGATCCCACTTGATGAACTCCTGCGCCACCATGGTGAGCATGCCGGAGTTGTCGTAGTTGTGGATCAGCTCTTCCAGCGAGCGGCAGATGTACACGTCCTTCCAGCCGCCGCCGTGCGCGTCCTTGAGCACGCAGGGAAGGCCCACGTAATCGATGATGCCCTGCCAGTCCAGCGGGTACTGCAGGTTGCGCAGCGACTCGTCATGGACGATGCCGGGGATGTACTCCTTGTTGGGGAGCACCACCGTCTTGGGGTGGGCGATGCCCAGCGACGTGGCGAGTGCCGCGCCAAAGAACTTGTCGTCGGCCGTCCACATGAACGGGTTGTTGACGACGGTGCACCCCTGCAGCACGGCCTGCTTGAGGTAGGTGCGGTAGAACGGCACCTCGTGCGAGATGCGGTCGATGATGACCGCGTACTCGCAGGGCTCGTCCATGCGCGGCGCGCCCAGGCTCACGTACTCGGCCGTGACGCCCTCGTTGCGCCGGTTCACCTCGTCGATGAAGTGCGGAGGAAACGACCACTCCCGCCCCACGATCAGCCCCACTTTCAGCGTCATCGTCCCATCCCCTTGAGCGTGGTGAAAACTCGGTCGATCCGTAGATCGCGCTTCATCACAGGCATCCGGCGGGCACCTCCTCCGCCCGCCGAAACTTCATCGCGGCAAGGGCGGCTCGCGCCGG
>DATING010000677.1:0-5694 GCA_035474555.1 Longimicrobium sp.
CATTCCTGATCCCCGACGTGCGCTTCCACGAGAACCTCGCGCGAATTGAAGAGATCCGGCTGCAGCCGGGCATCATCGACCCTCCCGCCACGGAGCGGGACCTGTGCCTGATCGGCACGTGGGGGAACGTGGGCCCGGAGAACGCGACCCACGTGAACGAGGCGATCGCCGCGCGGGGGGCTTGGGCGAGCTGGTGGAGCTTTCCCATCCGCCCACAGTTCGAGTCTGTGCTGCGCGCCCGCCCGTTCTACCTCTACCTGAACGCCGGAAGCAAGCGCCTGCCGTACCGGTTTAAGGTGGAGGAGTTCGTCACCTCGCAGGGCAACGCGGGGCTCGTGAGCCCATGGCCTGAGATCACCGATCTGGAGAAGGTTGGCCGCGTACGCGAGGGGGATACGAGCGCGACTGTCTACAAGACGTGGTTGCGCGTGACCGCCATGGAGCCGCTGGAGCCGCCGCTCGGCGGTGCCGACTTCGTCGCGGCGGAGGGACTCAACCCGGGTGGGCTGTTCCACCAGAGCTCGTTCGGGTACGCGCATCGCACGACCGCGGACCCCGTCGGGGGAACGGTCGCGATTCCGGGTGATCCTTCGCCCTTGGCGCGCGCGCGGAACCTGATCTTCTATGGCCCCCCGGGTACAGGAAAGACGTACACGCTCACGCAGCTGCAGAAGGAGTACACGGACGAGGCCCGCGAAGCCGATGAGAACACCTGGCTACAGGAGTTGATCGCGGAATACGGTTGGAGACCGGTGATCGCGGCGACGCTGTCCAGCCTCGGGGGGCGCGCGCGCGTCCCCGAGATCCGCGAGCACCGGTGGGTGCACGCCAAGGCGCGCCAGCGTGGACGCGCTCTGTCGGCCATCAACCAGACGCTGTGGAGCTATCTCCAGGAGCACACGCCCGAGACGGTGGCGATCGTGAAGACGTCCACCCGCCGCGCGCCCTTCATCTTCACCAAGGAGCAGGACGGCTCCTGGATCCTGTTGCCGGACTGGAGGGAGATGGACGGCGAGGCCGCGGAGCTTTCCCGGCTGCTGGAGGCAGGTCCGCGGGCAGCCACGAAGCCCGTCAAGCGCTATCGGATGGTGACGTTCCACCCCTCGTTCACCTACGAGGACTTCGTGCGGGGCATCCGCCCGGTCGCCGGGGAGGGCGGCACCACGCAGTTCCGCACCGTGGACGGCGTGTTCAAGCAGATCTGCGACGAGGCGCGGGCCAACCCGGCCCGCCGGTATGCGCTGTTCATCGACGAGATCAACCGGGCCAACATCGCAAAGGTGTTCGGCGAGCTCATCACGCTCATCGAGCCGGACAAGCGCGTGTCGTACGACGCGGACGGTACCGCGAGCACGGGCTGACCGTTCAGCTGCCGGGGAGCAGTGACGGCGAAGTGGTGGAAGAACCATTCGGCGTGCCGGCCAACCTGGACATCTACGGCACCATGAACACGGCGGACCGCTCCATCGCGCTGCTGGACGTGGCGCTGCGGCGACGCTTCGAGTTCCGGGAGATGGAGCCGGACTACGCCGAGATCGACCGGCTGGTGGCGGAGGTGAACCTGGGGCGGCTGCTCCGGCGCATCAACGACCGCCTGGAGTACCTGCTGGACCGAGACCACCGGATCGGCCACGCGTACTTGATGCCCGCGAGAACACTGGATGACCTGCGGCGGATTTTTGCCACGCAGGTGATTCCCCTACTCCAGGAGTACTTCTTCGACGACCTCGGGCGCGTTGCGATGGTGTTGCAGTCGGCCGGCTCCGCGCCGCCGCTGATCCGCGGGGAGGGGTTGGCGTACGGCCGGCTGTTCGCATCCAGGCTGCCGCAAGGACTGCCCATGGAGCGCGTGCGCTACCGTGTGACCACACCTGGGAGCTGGATTGCCGCGAGCTTCGCGGGGATCTACACCAGCGAGGGCGCGCCGGTGGATGATCTGGCCGAGCCGGTGGATTGAGGCGGATGGAGATCCCGTATGTCACCGCCATGGAGCACGAGCCGCTACCCATTGCCCACGGCCCCCCCGAGAAACGTCTTTCGTACGAAGAGGCGGAGCAGCTCGCCGCCGTGGGGGAACTGCGGCCGGGGTTCTGCGAACGGGGCTACCGTTCCATGAAGCTTTCCCGGTACTCCGGCATCGTGAGCCTGGGTGGCCGGGTGTTGGAAATCCTCCCCAAGGTGGACGAGCGGCTGCCGCCTGATGCGTGCCGCGGAATCCTGCTGCGCCTGCTTCGCCACGCGGGCGATCTCCCGCTCTTCCGGCATGCCCCCGCCGGGCAGCACCTCACGAACGCGCCGTTGCTGGAGGTGTTCATCGCCGCATTTTTCGAGGCGGTAATGCAGATTGTACGCGGAGGTTTGCTGCACCAGTACCTGCAGGTGGAAGACGATCTGCGCGTGGTTCGCGGCGCGATCATCACGGCGCGCCAGTTCGCGGTCCATTCCAATCGCCCGGACCGCGTGTCCTGCCGCTTCGACGAGCTGACGGCGGACAACCGGTGGAACCGGCTGTTGAAGCTTGGATTGCACACAGTACGGCCGTGGGTGAGCAGCGCGGAGCTGTACCGGCAGTGGAGGGAGCTGTGGGCGCTGTTCGACGAGGTGGACCATTTGCGTGCCGAGCGGCGCATGCTGGACCAGCTGGCCTATGACCGGCATGCGGCACGGTACCGTCCGGCGGTGGAGTGGGTACGGTGGATCGTGGGTCTGCTTTCCCCGTCCCTGCGCGCGGGTTCGGCCGCGGCCCCGGCGCTGCTGTTCGACACGAGCGCGCTTTTTCAGTCCGCCGTCGGCTCCGTGCTGCGTGGAGGGGCAGGACGAGGCGTGGAGGTGAGCCTGGAGGAAACGGAACGGTCCCTTGTCCAGGTGACGGGTTCCGGCGGACGCCAGGCGTACCGGCTGCGGCCGGACTTCGTCGCGCGCCGCGGGACGGCGGTAGCGGCCGTAGGCGACGCGAAGTGGAAGCGGGTTCCGGTCGGGAAGAGTGGCTACCTCTTCCCCGGCGAGGCGGACCTTTACCAGATGCACGCCTACGCGGCGGCCTACGACTGCGCCAGCGTGGCGCTGATCTATCCGTGGCATGCGGGATTAGCCTCGTCACGGGAAACGAGTTTCGAGATCCGGCGGAAGGACGGAGAAATGGCCAGGGTGACCGTGATGTGCGTGGATGTAGGCTCCGACGCACTCACGCTCCGTCGCGGCGCGGAGGCGCCGGAACTCGGCGCGATCATGCAGCCCGGGAGAGGCTCGGACCTGTATCTTCGATAAACGATATTCTCCGCACCGGTGCTTGTCCGCACGGTCGCCATCGGCTGAAAGCATCGCCGGGTGTTGATCTTCGACGCTGCTTGGCGGAAATGGCCGGAGCCCACGAGCGCGTGCACTCCGCTCGAGGGGATTACGACGAACGACCGCGCCGGATGGCTCCGGCGCGGTCGGTCGGCGTGCGGCGAGAAACGTCCCGCGGCGCGATCAGTAGAGCGTGTCGATGGGCATCGCCATCCCGAGCAGGGTGTCGATCGGCATGGCCTGGACGGAGGCAAAGGTATCGATCGGCATCGCGCGGGCGGATGCGAACGTGTCGATGGGCATCGCCTGCACCGACGCGAACGTGTCGATGGGCGAGAGGTTCAGCAGGGTGTCGACGGGCATGGCGGCCGACTCGCCGGGGTGCGTGACCTGCTCGTTGCACGCGGCCACGACGGCGGCCAGGGCGACGACCGGGACGAACTTCGCGATGTGCTTACGCATGAGGATGCTTTATGTGTGCAACCACGGTTACGATGGATGCCTCGGCGCCGGCCGTGGGTGTTCCGGCGACGGGCTGCTTGGAGCGGCTGTAAACCGGCGGGTTTTCCGATGCGCGGCGCGGGTGTAATCCCTCGCCGGCCCGGTTGTCTCCAGGGTTATGATGATCAGGGGCCCGCGATTCTGACACCCGTCATTTGGAAATTTCATCCGCCGTTCCTGCCCCTCGGGGCTGCCGTACGGGGCCCCCCGCGCGCTGGTTTCAGGTGGATTTCAGCCTCCGGTCGCAATCTCCGCGCAACTCCCTTTGGCACATCATCTTCACCGATTTCGTACCGGTTGAGGTCGCGGCGAGTCGTGCCGGATGCGGTCGGATGCGGATGCGAGATTCGCCCGGTACCGGATCTTGCGGCTCATCGTGCGCCCGGAGTTCCACTGCCGTGCCATTGTTGAAGTTGGAATGCATATCCAATCCGAGAATCGGGTATGAAACGGAGAAAGCCCTCCCGCGCCGGAGCGCGGGAGGGCTTCTCGATTCGGCGCGCGGGCCGACGGGCCCGCCGTGGTCAGCGCACGGCCGGCTCCACGCGCGCGGACGCGACGACATCGCCCTCCAGGATCCCGTCGACGGTCTCGATCCCCTCGACGACCTCCGCGAAGACGGTGTAGTCGCGGACCAGGCGCGGATTGTCCTTGAGGTTGATGAACCACTGCGCGTCGCCCGTGTCGTGCCCGCGCGTGCTCATGGCCACCGTGCCGCGGGGATGCGGGACGGTCCCGAGCTCGTCGCGCAGGTAGCGGGCGTGGCCCACGTACTCGTTGGTTCCCGGCCCGCCGCCCTGGATGACGAAGTCCGGCTCCACGCGGTGCCAGTTGCCGCCGTCGTAGTAGCCGGCGCGCACCAGCGCGAGCACGCGCGCCGCCATGATGGGCGCCACGTCTCCGCGCAGCCGCACCACGAACGACCCCCCGCCCGCGTCCGGCGACATCGTCATCCGGATGCGCACGTCCTTCCCGAGCGCGAGCGCCACCGCGTCCGGCGGAAGGTCGTAGCGGCGCGGCGGCGGGCGGTCGTCGCTGGCGGGGCGACCCGCCGCCTCCAGCAGGGCCACGCGCACGTCGCGCTCCGACTCGTTCGCGCGGCGCAGCCACTGCGCGAACGCGGCGTTCGCGGCCGCGGCCACGCCCGGCGCGGGCGATCCCTTCAGCGCGACGGCGGCGGCGCGGACGGCCTGCGCCTGGTCGCCCCGCAGCGCGGCGAGGTACACGTCGTCCGCGCCGTGGCCCGCCAGCTTGGCCAGCGCGTCGATGGCCGCCTCCTGCACGTTGCCGTCCGGGTCCCGCGCGAGGGCGCGCAGCCGGGCCGTGTCCGCCAGCACGGCGGCGGCGCGGGCGGCGTAGAGGCGGGCGTGCCGGTCGGGATGCGCGGCCAGCCGCCCGAGCCGCGCCCGCGCCTCCTCCGGCGCGATCCGCGCGAGCGCGACCGCCGCGTGGGCGCCCGCGTGCCACGAGATCCCACCCGCGGCGCGCGACCGCGTGTCGTCCGGCAGCGCATCCACCCATCCGCGCAGCACGCGCACGAAGGCGGAGTCGGCGCCGCACGAGGGATCCGCCAGGGCGGCCGCGCGGAGCCGCACCTGCCACGCGCTGTCCGCGAGCGCAGTGCGCAGCGCCCCGCAGTCCGCGCGCCGGTCGGCGAGCGCCCGGTAGCGCAGCCGCCACGCCGGCTCCGGCCACGTGGGCGGCGCGGCGACGGGCGGCAGCGAATCGCGCGCGGCGAAGAGCGTGTCGCGGATGCGCCCCCCGGCCCGGCCGGCGATCCGCCGCACCCGCGGGTCCGCGTGCCGCAGACCGGTGGCGAGGGCGGCGTCCGCCCCGTCGCGCCGGTCTTCCGCCAGGAGGATGCGGCCGACCAGCGCCGAGTCGGCGCGCGACTGCGCCAGCCCG
>DATING010000678.1:0-3663 GCA_035474555.1 Longimicrobium sp.
CATCGGCCGCTCGGAGCGGCTCACCTCATCGTACAGTCCACTCCTGCGGGGCGTTGGGGCCGCGCCGGTCCACCTCATCGGATCCCCACCGAGGGACATTCATCATCCAGTCCGGATGACTCTCTCCGAGTGGAACGGGAAAACGCGCGCGAAGATCGTTGCAATCACGCAATCCGACAATATCTTGCGGGTGGATGCAGATCCGCCGCGGCGGCCGGCATCCGTCCGTGCCGCCGGAGCCGCGCCCCGCCGCACCGGCACCTGTCCCCATCCCACGATGGAGGTGGACGATGAAGAAGATGAAGCTGGCGCTCGAGGGGCTGACGGTGGAATCGTTCGCGACGGGCCCGGGCGAAGCCGTGCGGGGGACGGTGCGCGCCAGGGGCGACGGCTGCACGCAGGGGGATACGTGCCTGTGCCCGACCGCGTATTACCACTGCGGCACCGGCCCGGCAACCATCTACTCGTGCGACTTCACGGAAGTCTGCGCGACGGAGTTCTGCGAGACGGAGGGCTGCGTATCGGGGGACTGGCGATGCGGGGAGACCGTGCGCTGCCCCACGCCCCCCATCACCCCAGGGTGCGTCAACTGAGAGGAAGGTGCGCGATGAAGAAGCTCAAGCTGGAGGCGGACAAGGTGGCGGTGGAGTCGTTCCCCACGGACGACGCGACGCCGACGGAGGGCCGCGGAACGGTGGAGGCGCGGGCCGGGTGCACGTACGACCGCACCTGCCTGTGCCCATCGGCCTACTACTACTGCGGGGACGGATACCAGACGATCTACTCCTGCGACTACAGCAAAGAGCAGGTGTGCGTCACGTCCATGTACGCCTGCTGACGCGCACGATGCGCTGACGGGACCAATCCGCCCGCGGCCTTGAGCCGCCGCTACTCACCTCACCGGAGAACAGCCATGCGGAACCAGAAGCTCAGCCCGGAGACGCTCACGGTGGAGTCGTTCGTCACGGGCACGGGCGCGGAGAGCCTGCCCGCGTTCGAGGCCGGCGCCACGCGCAACTGCGACACGCGCCAGACCGCCTGTACCATCGGGCCCTGAGCGGCCGCGGGCCAACGCACGACGGGCGCGGAGGGTTTCCCCCCGCGCCCGTCTGCCGTCCAGGCCCAGCCTCAGTTTCCCGAGGGAGGCGCCGCGCGATCTCGCCCTTCGATGCTTCTCCGGCGCCGAGATTATCCGGCGCCGGCCGAAGGATCTACCCTCCCGTGCTCGACGCCTGCCCCGTCCCACGGCACGCCGCCCCCGACGGGAGTCCGCGCAGGCGGACTTTGTGTGGTCGTTGCGGCGAATTCATTCGCTCTGCCCCTTCCCCGCCGGGACCTGCCCCTTCCCCGGCGGGACCTGTCCCTTCCCCGCCAGGACCCGCCCTTCGCCGCCGCGCCAGGACCTGCACCCAGCGGAAGGACATGCCCGTGCACCGCGGCCGGCGTCTTTCGCGGGCGGAGGAGATCCTTCGGTCGGCACCATGGATCGGGCACGGATGAGTCTCCGCGGCGCCTCCCTCGGGAAAACAAGCGGGTTCGGGATTCTCGTCGTCAGTGCGGGCCGCGGGACGTGCAGATGCGCTCCACCTCGTCCGGGTCCACGGGCACGCCGCGGGTCAGCACCTCGCGGCCGTCCTCCGTCACCAGCACGTCGTCCTCCAGCC
Source organism: Longimicrobium sp. (assembly GCA_035474555.1). Lineage (GTDB taxonomy): Bacteria > Gemmatimonadota > Gemmatimonadetes > Longimicrobiales > Longimicrobiaceae > Longimicrobium. Next base: position 1,665 of record DATING010000678.1, read on the forward strand.
GGATGCCGATGCCGCGCAGGTGCTCCGGGATGTCGTCCGCGATGGGGATGTACAGCCCCGGCTCCACCGTCAGCACCATCCCCGGCCGGAGCGGCACCGGCTCGCCGGACGGGTCGCGGTAGACGCCGGGATCGTGCACGTCCAGCCCCAGCCAGTGCGAGGTGTTGTGCATGAAGAAGCGCTTGAACGGCTTTTCCTCCTCGATGATGGCATCCACCTCGCCCTCCAGCAGCCCCAGCTCGATCATCCCCTCCACCAGCACCCGCCGCGCGGCCTCATGCGCGCGGGTCACCGGCACGCCGGGGCGGATGGCCTCGATGGCCGCGTCCAGCGCCCGGTGCACGATGTCGTACACGGTGCGCTGCGGGGGAGTGAAGCGGCCGCTGGCGGGAAAGACGCGGGTGATGTCCGCGCAGTAGAACCCGACCTCCGCGCCCGCGTCCACCAGCACCAGCTCGCCCTCGCCGATGCGGCGCGTGTTGGTGACGTAGTGCAGGATGGTGCCGTTCTCCGCCGACCCCACGATGGGCGGGAACGACGTGCCGCTGTCCGGCGCGTGGGCGCGGAACACCGAATCCAGCAGGGCCTGCACCTCCCACTCGCCCACGCCGGGGCGGCCGGCACCCATGGCGGCCAGGTGCCCCCGCGCGGACAGCTCCGCCGCCTCGCGCATCAGCGCGATCTCGCCCGGCTCCTTGATGAGCCGCATCTCGTCCAGCAGCTGCGCGGGGTCGCGCACGTCCCACGGGCCCTTGCCGGAGCGCGGCCGCGAGCGGCGGAATCCGGACATCAGCCCCAGCATCCGCCGGTCCATCTCGCCCCCGTCGCCCAGGAGGGAGTACCACAGCGCCTCCGCCGGCTCCACCAGATCCTTGAGCCGCTCCTCCAGCTCCTCGATGGGATAGGCCGCGTCCGCGCCGAACCGCTCGCGGGCGCCCTCCACCCCCGCGCGCACGCCGGACCACGTCTCGCGCTCCGGGTCGCGCGGCCGGACGAAGAGCGTAAAGCGGTGCTCGGGGTCGTGCGGCGTGAGCACGGCCACGGCCTCCGGCTCCAGGAACCCCGTCAGGTAGAAGAAGTCGCTGTTCTGGCGATACGGGACCTCCGTGTCGCGCGACTTCACCAGCTCGGGGGCGGCGGCCAGCACGGCCACGCCGTCGCCGATCTGCTCCAGGAAGGCCTCGCGGCGGCGGCGGAAGTCTTCCGGGCCGATGGACTGCGCGGCGGTGGCGGCGGCCGCCTGCACCTCGGCCAGGGAATCGGCGGCTTGCTCGGCGGGACGGGCGGCGTGGATGGCTTCGGTCATACGGGATCGCAGGTCGGTTCACCCGGCGCGGATGCCGGCGATGGAGGTCGCGGCGAACGATGGATGCCTTCGCCGCCGGGGTGCGGACGTCCCCGGCGAGCGGCCCGCACAGCTTAGGCGCGGGACCGGACGGGCGCAACTCGCGCGCAGCCGATGGGCCGCTCCGTGATGCTGTCACAGCGTGGCGGATCAGGCGCGGTGCATCCACCGTACTCGTTGTGTTCCCCGGCTTGCGTTGGGCGGCGGAATGGATGATCTTCGTCGTCAAACGAAACGATGTGCTGGTCATCCACGCACCCCGGACGATGCCATGCGGAAGCTGAGCCTGGACCTGGATGCGCGCTCCGTGGATGGGTTCGACACCGACGAGGCGCGGGTCCACACGGGCACGTGCAGCGGGTTCAGGACGTGTGACTGCCCGTCGCACCGCACCGCGTGCCGCGGCATCCGCTGACCTGATCCGTCCCCCGGGCGGCCGGAGCTCCCGGCTGCCCGGTTCCACTTCATCCCCCACGGGAGACACCGACGATGAAGAAGCTCACGCTGAACGTGGACGCGCTGGCGGTGGAGTCGTTCGCCGCGGGCGCCGGGGTGCCGGCCCGCGCCACCGTGCAGGCGAACGAGATGCTGGCCCCCACGGGTCCCCGCTGTGCCTCGCACCACCAGACGGAGTGCTGCAACACGGACCTGCTG
>DATING010000679.1:0-3769 GCA_035474555.1 Longimicrobium sp.
GCTGGAGATCCTGCGCGACGAGCTGAACGTGCGCACGGTGGAGTTCATGCACCGCGCCGAGGAGCTGGTCACGTTCAGCGCCAAGCCGAACTTCAAGACCATCGGCAAGGTGCACGGCGGCAACACGCAGCCGGCCGCGGCCGCCATCCGCGCGCTCACCTCCGAGCAGCTGGCGGCCTTCCGCCGCGGCGAGACGGTGGAGTACACGTACGCCCGCGTGGCGGACGGCACGCCAGCGACGTTCGCGCTGACGGAGACGGACTTCGACCTGCAGCAGACGGCGACCGGCGAGTACCAGATCGCGGCGGAGGGCGGCTTCACGGTCGCGCTGGACACGGTCATCACGCCGGAGCTGCGGCTGGAGGGGCTGGCCCGCGAGCTGGTGAACCGGGTGCAGAATCTGCGCAAGGAAAGCGGGTTTGAGGTGCAGGACCGCATTCGCCTGGGCGTGTTTGGCGACGGCGAGATCCTGGACGTGATGCGCGCGTGGGGGCAGACGGTCTCGGACGAGACGCTGGCCGTAGAGCTGGAGACGGGCTCCGTGAACGACTTCGAGCGGTACGAGGCCTCGCGCGAGGTGGACCTGGACGGCGTGTCGGGGACCATCGCGCTGGCGCGGGTGGGGCAGGGCACGCAGCCGGTGAACGAGGGGCAGGGGTAGAACGGAGCGGGCAGGACGCAGGGAGGATGGAGCGGGGAAAGGACCGTCGCGGTGCGACGGGGGCCCTCTCCCCCGCCGGCCTTTCGCTCGTTCCTCGCGACGGCCGTCGCCCCCTCCCCCAACTTCGGGGGAGGGGTTGGCGCGGGCCGGGTTTGGTGCGCGTGGGCGGACGTCGATCGTGAGACGGTAGATCCTTCGGTCGGCGCCGTGGTATGGGCGCGGGATGGATACGGCGGCGCCTCCATCAGGACGACAACGGTGGGCGCGGATGGCAGGGGCGGGGAGGATGACAGGGCGGGATATTTTCTGATCCAGGACCAGATGAGCGAAACGATGACCGATACGCGGCCCATCACGGCCCCGGACACGCCGGACGAGGCGCGGAAGAAAATCGCGCTCTACCTGAGCCTCACGCTCGGGCTGATCGCCATCGACCAGATCACCAAGTTCATCGTGGAGCGCAGCTTGCGGCTGTACGACCCGGTGCCGGTGCTGGGCGACTTCTTTCGCCTGACCTACATCTTCAACCGCGGCGCCGCGTTCGGCATTCACCTGGGCGAGTGGTCGCGCATCGCGTTCAGCATCCTGCCCGTCCTGGCCTCGGTGCTGCTGTACACCATGTACCGGCAGACGCCCTGGAGCGACCGCTGGCGCCTGATCGCCATCGCGCTGGTGACGGGCGGGGCCATCGGAAACCTGATCGACCGGGTGCGCAGCTCGCGCGGCGTGGTGGACTTCTTCGACGTGGGATTCGGAAACGTGCGCTGGCCCGTGTTCAACGTGGCGGACATCGGCGTCACCATCGGCGCGCTGCTGCTGGCGGTCTCCCTCTGGCGTGAAGAGCAGACGCTGGAGAAAGAGGAGGATGTCGCAGGCTGAGCAGCGCGTGGAGCTGGTCGCGGGCGACGAAGCCGGCGACCGCCTGGACAGCTGGCTGGCGGCGCGGCTGGACGTTTCGCGCTCCCGCGCCACGCAGCTCATCGAGCAGGGCCGCGTCACCCTGAACGGCGCGGTGCCCAAAAAGCGCGACCGCCCCGTCCCCGGCGATCGCGTGGACGTGGTGATCCCCGCCCCGGCGCCGTCGCCGCTCACCCCCGAGGCCATCCCGCTCACCATCGTCCACCAGGACGACGACCTGCTGGTGATCGACAAGCCGCCGGGGCTCGTGGTCCATCCCGCGCCCGGCAATCCCACGGGGACGCTCGTCAACGCGCTGCTGCACGCCGTGGGCGACCTGTCGGGGATCGGCGGGGTGCTGCGGCCGGGGATCGTGCACCGGCTGGACAAGGATACGTCGGGGCTGATGATCGTCGCCAAGCACGACGAGGCCCACCGCACGCTCTCCGAGGCCCTGAAGCGGCGGGAGATCCGGCGCGCGTACCTGGCCGCGGCGTGGGGGCACCTGGCGGAGGATGAGGTGGGGGTGGATGCGCCCATCGGCCGGCATCCCACGCTGCGGCGGCGGATGGCCGTGGTGCCGGACGGGCGCCCGTCGCGGACCAAGTTCATCCGCCTGGAGCGCTGGCGCGCGGCGGACCTGCTGCGCGCCGAGCTGGAGACGGGGCGCACGCACCAGATCCGCGTGCACCTGCTGCACCTGGGGCATCCCGTGGTGGGCGACCGCACCTACGCGCCGGAGCGGCACAAGGGGTTCGGCGGGCCGGAGCGCGGGTGGGCGGCGGGGCTGGCCCGGCGCGTGGGGCGCCAGTTCCTGCACGCCACGGAGCTGCGCTTCACGCACCCCCGCACGGGCGATGCGATGCACTTCGACTCCCCCCTCCCCCCCGACCTCGCCGAGGCCGCGGAGTGGGCGCGGAACGCAGGCGCATCGGGTGCGAGCGGGGCGGCGGGTGGATCGGCCGAGTCGAGCGACGAGTAGGTGGGGCGTGGGTCTGTTCGGTGTGAGTAAGAAAAGGGCCGCGCACATCGCGCGGCCCTTTCGTTCAGGTTCGGAGAATTCTCGCGTCCGGTGGTGCCGCTGCGTCGCGTACACGCCGCGTCCTTCGCCGCGCGGCGAGCCGGAGCAGGAAATAGAGAGCGACCGCCCACACAACGCTGTTTCCGATCAGGAGCATCCAGCTGACCGGTCCCAAGGTTCTGCCGAGGATCATGTTCACGGGTGCGAAGATGGGATAGAGCAACGCCTCGCCGACCGCTCCCGAGGCGGGCCCCAGCCCTGCGGAGCGTTCTCCTGTCCCCGTTTCGAACCTCGCGAGCGATGCTCCCGCGCCGGCGAGCAGTAACGCGCCGCTCGTGACGAGGTGGATGAGGGCAAGCGCCGGGATCAGCAGGTATCTAGGGTGGATTTTTATGCGCGTTCGGCTGCTTCCCTCAACAACGAAGAGGCGCGAACGTAGTGCAGCATTCGGAATGGCGCTAGGGGAACGCTGCCCGCAATCCGGCCCAGACGGCATCCTGTGGTGGCGCTGGCCGCGATTTCAATCGCTCTCTTCGCCGCCCTCGATCCTCTCTTCGCCCCCCCATCCCTTTTCGCCCGTCCGCGATCCCTCTTTACCGTCCGCATCCCTCTTCACCTGCCCGCAATCCTCTCGCCCGTTCGCATCCTCTTCACCCGCCCGCAATCCTCCTTCGCTCTCCGCAATTGTCCCCCCGCTGGGACGAGCCGTGGGCGTCATCGCGCCCAATCTCCGCACATCCCCCAATCGCACGGATCGTCCCAAAGCCGGAGCCTCGTCCGCCCGCCGCGCGCATCGTTCATCCGCACGGGCCACCCTCGGTCCGTGCCATCGATCCACCCGAACGGAGAACGACGATGCAAAAGCTCAAGCTGCACCTGGACAACCTCTCGGTCGAAAGCTTCGACACGATCCCGGCGGAGAATGCCAGGGGCACGGTGATCGGCCAGGAGGCCACCGAGGTCTACACCTGCGACGACGCCACCTGCGTGGGCACTTGCCAGACGTGCTCCCCGACCTGCTGGGATACGTGCAGGGTCCGCATCTGCTACGGCACCGGCACCACCGCCTGACGTACGTCTCCGCGGGCCGTCCGGGGACTCCCCCGGGCGGTGAAGGGCCGGGCCGCCGGTGACGGGCCCGGCGGAGGAGCGGCGGGGCCGCCCGGACACACCTCCCGGCGGCCCCCCCC
>DATING010000680.1:0-2322 GCA_035474555.1 Longimicrobium sp.
GCAGCGCCAGCGAGCTGTTGTAGGCGGCGCTTCCCGGCTGCATCCGGTCCAGGAACCAGAGCCGCTCCTGCGCGAACGACAGCGGCATCGCCGGCGCGCGCGGCACGGGCACCACCGGCGGGAGCGGAGCCGGGGCCGCGCGCCGCGCCTCTTCCACCCGCGCGGCCAGCCCGGCCACGGTGGGCGCCTCGAACAGCGCGCGCAGCGGCAGCTCCACGCCCAGCACGCCGCGGATGCGCGACACCACGCGCGTGCCCAGCAGCGAGTGGCCGCCCAGCTCGAAGAAGTCGTCGTGGATGCCGACGCGCGGCACGTCCAGCAGCTCGGCCAGGATGCGCGCCAGCACCTCCTCCACCGGCGTGCGCGGCGCCACATACGCGTCCGCGGCGCCGGTCCACTGCGGCGCGGGGAGCGCGCGGCGGTCCAGCTTGCCGTTCGGCGTCAGCGGAAGCGCGTCGAGTGATACGAAGGCGGCCGGGACCATGTAGTCCGGCAGGCTGCGGCGCAGGGCGGCACGCAGCGCATCCGGATCCGCATCCCCCACGACGTACGCCACCAGCCGCTTGTCGCCCGCGTCCTCGCGCGCCACGACCACGCAGTCCGGCACGCCCGCGCGGCGCAGCACGGCCTCGATCTCCCCCAGCTCCACGCGGTGGCCGCGGATCTTCACCTGCTCGTCCAGGCGGCCCATGTACTGGAGCGTGCCGTCCGCGTTCCAGCGGATCTTGTCGCCCGTGCGGTACAGCCGCGCGCCGGGGATGCCGCCGATGTGGTCGGGGACGTAGCGGTCCGCCGTGAGCGACGGGCGGCCCAGGTAGCCGCGCGTCACGCCCCGGCCGCCGATGTACAGCTCGCCGGGAACGCCGACCGGGACGGGCTTGAGCGCCGCGTCCAGCACGTACGCCTGCGAGTTGCTCAGGATGCGGCCGATGGTCACGGGCCCGCCCCGCCCCCGCAGCGCGGAGGTGGAGAACGTCGTGTCTTCCGACGGCCCGTACATGTCGTACACGCGCTGCACGCCGGCCGCGTACAGCTCGTCCACCAGCTCGGCCTTGAGCGGCTCGCCGCCCAGGCTGACCGTGCGGACGCCCGCGGGGATGCCGCCCGTCTTCACCAGCGCGGCGGCGGCGGAGGGCACCGTGTCCAGCAGGCGCACGTCTCCCGCGGCGGGGGCCGTGGGCAGGGCCAGCGCGTTCTCCACGAGGATGATGCGCCCGCCGCGCGCCAGCGGCGTGAACAGCTCGAACACCGACATGTCGAACGAGATGGACGTGGATGCCAGCATCCCGTCCAGCTCATCCTGCGCAAAGGTGTTCCAGGCCCACGCCAGCATCACCACCGCGCTCTCGTGCTGGATGGCGACGCCCTTGGGCCGGCCCGTGCTGCCGGAGGTGTAGATGAGGTACGCGAGGTTCCGCGCCTCCACGCCGCTGTCCACGTTCTCCGCGGGCGCGGCGTCGATGATCGATCGATCGCGATCCACCATCACGACGGAGACGCCCGGCTGATCGGGGAGGACATCGCGCAGCGTCTCCTGGGTGACCAGGACGGGCGCCTCGGCATCCGCCAGCGTGTTTTCCAGCCGCTCGCGGGGATACGCCGGGTCCAGCGGCACGTACGCGCCGCCGGCCTTGTGCACGGCGATCAGCGACACGAGCAGGTCCAGCCCGCGGTGCAGGCAGATGCCCACGCGGACCTCCGGCCCGACCCCCAGTCCGCGGAGGTGGTGCGCCAGGCGGTTGGCGCGCACGTTCAGCTCCGCGTAGGTCAGCGAATCGTGCTCGTGCGTGGCGGCGACGGCGTCCGGCGTGCGGGCCGCCTGCGCCTCGAACAGCTGGTGGATGCAGGTATCCAGCGGATACTCCGCGTCCGTGCGGTTCCACACATCCACCACCTGCCCGCGCTCTTCGGCCGAAAGCAGGTCCAGCGCGGACAGGCGCCGGTCCGCATCCTCCGCGACCTGCTCCAGCACGCGCTCCAGGTGGCCGAGCATCCGCTGCATGGTGGCCGGCACGAAGAGGTCCGTGCTGTACTCCAGCATGCCGTGCAGCCCGCCCTCGCCCGTCTCCAGCAGCAGCGACAGGTCGAACTTGGTGGTGCGCACCTCCACGTCCACGGCCGCGGCGCGCACGCCGGGAAGCTCCAGGCCGCCGTCCACGCCGTTCTGGAGGGAGAACAGCACCTGGAAGAGCGGCGCGTGGCTCATGCTGCGCTCCGGCGCCAGCTCCGCCACCAGGCGCTCGAAGGGCACCTCCTGGTGCTCGTACGCGCCCAGCGTGGAGGCGCGCACCTGCCGCAGCAGTGTGCGGAAGGCCGGGTCTC
>DATING010000681.1:0-2438 GCA_035474555.1 Longimicrobium sp.
CGCACCAGCCGCTCCCAGCCGGCGCGCTGCGCGTCCGAGCCGTGGTCGCGCCAGTACTCCAGCCCGGACGTCACCACCCGCGCGGCCCCCAGGTCGTCGCAGTCCGAGACCTGCACACGCACCCCGTTGAGCCACGCGCCGGCCCCCCGCGCGGCCACCAGCGTCTGCCCCACGGGCGGAAAGTGGCAGCACCCCAGCAGGGGCCGCCCCTCGTCCTCCAGCGTGAGCAGCACCCCGTACAGCGGCACCGCGCTGCCGAACGAGCGCGTGCCGTCAATGGGATCGATGATCCAGCGGCGGCCCGAGCGCGACGGCGTTTCCGCGTGCTCCTCGCCCAGCACCCCGTCGTCGGGGAACGCCTCCGCGAGCAGCTGGCGGATGTGCGTCTCCGCGGCCAGGTCCGCGGCGGTCACCTCGCTGCCGTCGCGCTTGAAGGCCACGTCCACGCGGCCAAAGTGCTCCAACGTCACGTCGCCGCCCGCCCGCGCGGTCCGCGCGGCGAAATCCATCAGCCCGTCCAGGTCCATCATCCGCGCATCCCCGCCGTTGTTAGGTTCACGCACTTCGCCGCATTGGATGGATACGGAGCCGCGCGCCGTCCCGCGCCGCACCCCATCCATCCCGTACACCCGGAGACCGCCCATGCGCGTCCTAGCCTGCCTCGCCGCCGCGCTGCTCCTCGCCGGCTGCGGCGCGTCCGCCCCGGAGATCGCCGCGCCCGTGGCGCAGGTCCACACCCAGGACGGCCTGGAGCAGCAGATCACCGTCACCCCGCGGGCGGACGACCCCGACTGGTTCGACCTCAAGTCCACGCTCGTGAACCGCGGCGACGCGCCCATCACCGTGCGCGTGGTGACGTGCTGGCTGGATCCCAAGGTGAACCTGCGCACGCGCGCCAGGTTCAACGGATACGCCATCCCCAGCTGCATCCAGGCGCCCGACGTGGTCACCCTGGCCCCGGGCGAGTCCAGCCCCACGCTCTGGTTCTCCGGGCGCATCGAGCGGGCCGGGCGCTACCGCATCGAGGTGCGCCACGCGCTGGACCCCGAGTTCTGGGGCGAGGTGGAAGTCGTCGCCCGCTGATCAGCCGCCTTCCTTCTCCAGCCGGCCAGCACCGCGATACACCCAGGTGGTAGACGGGCCCGGCTTGTAGCCGGGCTCGCGCTGCACGAAATCCGCAGAATAGGCGCTGAAACGCATCCGCAGCGCACCCGTCGTGTCGAACCACACGGCTGCCGGGGCTTCGCCGCACCCTTCGAACGGCTCCGTAACGAACACGGAATCCGCGCTCATCACCTCTACGACATGGTACATGACCGGACACCCGGTTCCTCCCTGCGTCACCCCGATGAGTGCCGTGGAACCCTCCGGACCGCCCGCCTTGGATGGTGGCCGCTCCGTCATCAGCCCCGGATTCGCCCAGTAGCCCTGCATCTCCATTCCGCCATAGGCCAGCGAATCCGCCAAGACCGTTCGCCCATTTACCTTGACTGTCGATACGGACGAGGGGTCGCCGTTCGCCCCAAGCGAGCGTTCAATCGTCAGCGTCCCGGAAAGCGTGGCGACCTGTGCCGTGATGGATGTCCGCTCCGCCTCTGCGGCAGGTGGCGAAGCGGAGGGTGTGGCGACGGGTGGACCGGCGTCTCCACCCTCGCGCGAGCACGCACCCAAGGCCACGGCAAGCGCGAGAAGGACGGGAATCGGGCGGGTATGTGCGGGCAGAAACATGGAGGAGATCATTACGCGTTCTTGGATACGTGCGGATCGCCGGCCAGCCAGAAGCGCAGCGGCCAGTCCGCCGCGCGGCTGATGCCGATCCGCGGACCCACGGAGACCTCCCCGTCCGGCACCGCGCGCCCCGCCGCGATCCACAGGGGCGGGCGGTCCATGGGATGATGGTTCAGCGCGCCGTCCACGCCCAGCGCGCGGGCCAGGTTTCCGGGCCCGCGCATCAGTTCGCGGTCCGGACGCCCCGGCCGCCGCCCGCGCACGACGTCCATCCCCTCGACGGTGCGCGCGGCACGGATGAGCACGGCGGCCCCGAAGCCCTCGTCGCCCGTGACGACGTTCAGGCACCAGTGCATCCCGTAGATCAGGTACACGTACGCGATCCCCGCCGCGCCGAACATGGCGTCGTTGCGCGCCGTGCGCCCAAAGCGCTCCGCCGCGTGCGACGCCTCGTCCTCGGGGCCGATGTACGCCTCCGTCTCCACGATCTCGCAGACGACCCGCTCCCCGCCCACCTCGGACACCAGCAACGCGCCGAGCAGCTCGCGCGCGACCGTCTCCGCGGGACGCGCGAAGAACGCGGCGGGGAGCGGCGACGGGTCCGGACGCGCGGAGCGCCGCGCCCGGACCTCGGACGCGGCGCTCCGCATTTCACCCGGCGTCACTCGGCGGCGCCGCCGCCCGTCCGCCCCTTGCCGCGTCCCCGTCCG
>DATING010000682.1:0-3748 GCA_035474555.1 Longimicrobium sp.
GCTCGAGGTGCCGCGCCGCTCCATTTACTTGCGCGTACTCGCGCCAGCCTTCGTCAGGCCGGGTCCTGCCGCTCGTTCTCGATGAATCCGCCGGCGGGTGCCGCGTGCGGCAGGGTCCAGCCGAAGAAGACCTGCGTTTCCACGATGCGGCCGTCGCGAACGCGGTGGAGCTCCGCGTTGCGAAAGCGCTTGCCCGCCATCGCGGACTCGTAAGCGATCCAGGCGAGCTCCCCGTCCTCGGTGCCGTGCAGGACATCCACCGTGTCCATCACCTCGCTCCCGGGCCAGCAGCGGGCAAAGTAGGTGGCCCGGTCCAGCGCGTTGTCCACCGGCGAGGTAAAGCGGTAGTCCTCCGCGATCACCCCCTCGAGGGCCGCGCGGTCTTTGTCCACGTACGCCTGAAGCGCGAGCTTCACCGTCCCGAGGGGTCCGGTCATGCGCACTCTCCGTCAAATGGGACGATGGGGGTCGGCCGGGACGCGTCAGCCGGCGGGCGGCACGTCCAGCTCCACCCAGCGCGACCAATCCGCCGGTGCGCCGCGGTTGTCCCGGTGCGAGCCGGCGCTCACCTCCGCGTCGCGCGGGTCCGCCGGGAACAGGAACACGGCGCCGAGCAGGATCTCGCGCGTGGGGATGCCCATCCAGCCGAACGCCTCCGCCCCCCGCAGCGCGCCACCCGACGCCCAGTAGTTGGGGATGCCGCGCGCCGTGGCGGCCAGGAGCAGGTTCTGCACGGCCGCGCCCGCCGCCGCGATGTGCTCCAGGTTCTCCTCCGTGGCCTCGAACAGCCCCGTGTGCTCGCCCTTGGCCGGGTTCGGCAGCCAGGTGGCCTGGATGAGCGCCGTGGCCGCCGCGAGCATCCGCGGGATCTTGCTCTTGTCGCCGCGCTCCAGCAGCGCCTGCCGCAGCGCGCGGCACCCCGCCGCGTCCAGCAGGTGAAAGCGCCACGGCACGATGGAGGGGAGCGCGCCCGCCTCCTGGTGCACCCGCGCCGCCACCCGGTGGAACGGCGCCCACCCCGCCGTCGCGACGAGCTCCTCCACCACCTGCCGCGAGTCCTGCACCGGGAACGGCGCGTCCGCGAGCACCTTTTCCGTGCGCCGGCCGCGGATGACCCCGTCTACGATCGCTGCTGTATCTTCGCCCATCTCGTTTCGTCTCTGGTTTTTGGAATCGTGGAGGGGAGATGATAACGAGATGGCGGCCAACGTGTCATACCCGCTGTCTGAGCGGGCGATCAGACTGGGATCGAACGCAGGTTGCGCTGTCCGTGCTGTCGTCTTGATTTCCTGAGGGAGCGCCCGCGCAGACTTTGGCCGCTCAGCAATCCATGGGCGCGACCGAAGGATCTACTTCGCAGGGCACAGGGATGGCCGATGCGCCGGCTCCTTGCACGGCACGGTAGATCCTTCGGTCGCGCGCAAAGACTTGTGCACGTTGAAGTTCCCGGCGTGCGCTCCCTCAGGAAATCAAGCCGGCTTCCACCGGAGAAGTCCAGCCCCGAACAGCCTCCGGTGGCTGCGGCTTAGCTGGACTGCAAATTCACGTACACGCGCGAGAAATCCTGCCGATGCAGGTCGTCCGCGTGCACCAGCACCTGCAGGTAGCCGGCATCGCCGAACATCAGGTTGACCTCGTTGGTGGAATCCACCTCCAGCAGGTTGTGCCATCGCCCGGCGCGGCTCATGTCCAGCGTGCCGCGCTTCTGGTAGTCGTACAGCCACGCGGGGTTCTCCTCCCGCACCACGTACGCATCCTCCCGCGGGTCGTGCCCAATCCCCGAGGCGTGGCCCAGCAGCTTGCCGACGGCAGCCGCCGAGACCGCGTGCCCCAGGTCGCCCAGCCCGTCTTCCTCGTCGTGGGCGCCGTCGAGGGACTGGAGGAGCGCGTAGAAGTCCTCCGTGGCCCAGCGCGGAACGTCGGCCACCAGGTCGAACAGCAACCGGTGCGGCACCAGGCGGTCGTACCAGTCCGTGACGAACGCCGCGCCGGGTGCCGGCCGCCGGGGCCGCAGGGGCTCGCTCCCGGTGTAGAGGACGAGCTGCTGGGGATCGTCCTCGTTCTCGTCCGCGAACAGGTAGAGCATGCCCGCGGCGGGAAGCGGATTGCCCGGGAACGCCGGCAGCGCGGCGAGGTCGATCTGCAAGAGAAAGGTGAGATTCCGGCCCAGCCGCGGGTCCGTGGGCCAGGGCAGCGAATCCGGCAGGTCCGGGATGCCGCCGATGCGGCTCTCCCCCGCCATCCCCTGCCCCGCCTCGCCCAGCCGCAGCAGGATCGCGGGCCGCACCGTCGCCACGATGGCATCGCGGTGCGCCTCCAGCCCGTGATCGCGGATCAGCCCCTCAAGCTCCTCCAGGTCCATCCGTCCCCTCCCTCTTCTCCACCGTCGTATGTCGTCCCCAGGATGCGCGGGAGCGTAGCCGTAGGCGGGTCCGCGGGCAAGCCACCGCGACCCCCAGGATGCTGGCCCGCGCCGCGGGAAAACCTCGGTTCCCGGTGGATCTCATCCAATGCGCGCGGCTTCCGATTCTCGTGTGAAATCGGATCGATGACGGTTGTCGATTTCGATTCGCCTCGTTCGTCGGGTGTGCAGGAGCGACGATCCGCGACGGGAATCGCGGAGCCGCAGATCACACCACGCGACGGAGAATCCCATGTACGCCATCGCCCAGCAGCACCAGGCGGCCGCCCGCACTCAGCGCGCATCGTCCACCCCGCGCCGGCGGATGGGCGTCGCGCTCGCCACCGTCGTATCCACCGCCGCGGCCGCGATTGCCGCGCCGTCCGTCCTCCACGCACAGGGAGAAAGCACCGCCATGGCAGCCCAGGTCACCAGCCCCCCCGCGCCGGTCCGCGACGGCTACGTGGAATCCAACGGCGTCCGCTACTACTACCAGGTGCACGGGCAGGGCGAGCCGCTGCTGCTGCTGCACGGCGGGCTGGGCTCCATCGAGATGTTCGGGCCGGTGCTGCAGATGTTGGCCGCCCGCCGCCAGGTGATCGGCGTGGACCTGCACGGGCACGGCCGCACGGCGCTGGGCGACCGCGAGGTCAGCCTTGTCCACCAGGGCGACGACATGGCCGCGCTGCTGCGGTCGCTGGGGCACGACAAGGTGGACGTGATGGGCTACTCGCTGGGTGCCGGCGTGGCGTTCCAGCTGGGCGTGCAGCACCCGCAGATGGTGCGGCGGCTGGTGCTGGTCTCCGCCGGGTATTCGCGGGACGGGTTCTATCCCGAGATGCTGCCCCAGCAGGCCTCCGTCAACGGCAGCATGGCCGAGATGATGCGCGAAACGCCCATGTACCAGTCGTACGCCGCCATCGCTCCGCACCCCGAGGATTTCCCGCGGCTGCTGGACCGCATGGGCGAGTACATGCGCAAGGCGTACGACTGGGAGGCAGACGTCGCCAAGCTCACCATGCCCGTGATGCTGGTCTACGGCGACTCCGACATGTTTCGCCCCGAGCACATCATCCGCTTCTACCAGCTGCTGGGCGGCGGGCAGCGGGATGCCGGCTGGATGCGCGAGCACATGTCGCCCAACCGCCTGGCGATCCTGCCGGACCTGACGCACTACGAGATCTTCAGCGCCCCCGCGCTGGCCACCACGGTGCTCCCGTTCCTGGACGACGCCAGCGGCCCAGCGAGCTGGGCCGAGCAGGTGTCGCAGGGGCAGTAACCCGCGCCTCGCGGGGCTGAGACACACACGATAGATCGAAGAAGCGGCGCGGCTCCCCGGAGCCGCGC
>DATING010000683.1:0-7054 GCA_035474555.1 Longimicrobium sp.
GCCCAGCTCGATCACCTGGCTCACGGCGTCGGCGAGCACGCCCATCACCGTGGCCTCGCCCTCCATCTCCACCTCCACGATGACGATGCAGGTGCGGGGCGTGACGACCGTCTCCGGCAGGCCGAACTTGAGGGCCAGGTCCACGACGGGGACCACGGCGCCGCGCAGGTTCAGCACCCCGCGGATGGAGGGCGGCGCGGCGGGGACGCGCGTGATCTCCTCGAAGCGAAGGATCTCGCGGACCTGGAGGATCCCCACGGCGTACTCCTCGCCCCCCAGGCGAAAGGTCAGGTACTGCGCGGCGTCCAGCGCCTCGGCGGTCATGATCATCTCGATCTCCCGGGGCTAGAAGCGGGCGAAGTCGGCGGGGACGGGCGCCGCGTGCCGGCCGTTCCCGTTGCCACCGCCGTTGGATCCACCGTTGCCGTTGGAGCCCGTGTAGGGCGCGATCCGCGGCGCCGGGACGCGGCGCTGCGCGGGGGCGAAGGACGATCCATCCACCTGGAAGGACGCGGTCAGCTGCTGGAGGAGCTCGGCCTGGGAGGACAGTTCCTCCGCCGTGCCCGCCAGCTCCTCCGCGGAGGACGCGTTGCGCTGCGTGACCAGGTCCATCTGCCCCATGGCGCGGTTGATCTGGGAGACGCCGCCGGCCTGCTCGCTGCTGGCCGCCGCGACCTCCTGCACCAGCTCGGACGTGCGGCGGATGGCGGGGACGAGCTCCGCCAGCAGCTTGCCCGAGCGCTCCGCCACTTCCACCGAGGACGAGGCGAGCCCGCCGATCTCCTGCGCGGCCGTCTGGCTGCGCTCCGCCAGCTTGCGGACCTCCGTGGCGACCACGGCGAACCCGCGGCCGTGCTCACCCGCGCGCGCCGCCTCGATGGCCGCGTTCAGGGCCAGCAGGTTGGTCTGGTAGGCGATCTCCTCGATGATGGAGATGCGGTCCGCGATCTGGCGCATGGCGGCCACGGTGTCGCCCACCGTCTTGCCGCTCTGCTCCGCGTCGCGGGCACCCTGCAGGGCCACGGTCTCCATGGCGCGGCTGTTCCCCGCGTTCTGCGCGATGGTCACGCCCATCTCCTCCAGGCTGGCCGTGGTCTCCTGGACGGAGGCGGCCTGCTCGCTGGTGCCGTGCGACAGCGAGTTGGCCGTGGCGGCCACCTGCGTGGCGGCGGCGCTGAGCGCCTCGGCCCCGGAGCGCACCTCGGCGATGGTGTGCGACAGGCGCTGCGTCATCTCGGCGAACGCGCTGCCCAGGGCGTCCTTCTCCGACCGGGGCGCCACCCGCGCCGTCAGGTCGCCCGCGGCGATGCGGCTGGCGGCGGTGGCCATGGCCTGCTGTCCCTGCACCATGTCGCGCATGGCCCCCATCAGCCGCCCCGTCTCGTCCTGCGAGCGCACGTCCACGGTAACGGACGTGTCGCCCACGGCCAGCCGCTCGATGACGCCCACCGCCTCGTCCAGGGGACGGGTGATGCTGCGGATGACCAGCGTGGCCCAGAAGAGCGACGCCGCCACCAGCAGGAGCGTGAGGGCGATGGCCCCCATGCGTGCCTGCCCGTATCCCGCGTCGGCGGCGGCCATGAGCGCCGTCTGGCGCTCCGCCGCGTGCCCCTGCACCCGCTCCACGATGGCGTCGAACGCCTCGGTGGGCCCGCGGTCCATCCCCTTGACCCGCGCGTCCACGACGGCGGCGCCTTCCGGATAGCTGGCCAGCGCCTCGCGGTAGCTGCGCCCCAGCTCCAGGTGGGCGGCCGCCAGGGCCTCCACGTCGTCCACCGGCAGGTCCTGCTTGCGCAGCAGCTCGGCCACCTGCCGCAGCCCGGCCTGCACCTCGCGCTCCTGGGCGCCGAATCCCTCCACGTACTGCTGGTACAGCTCGGGGTCGCCGCCGCGGAGCAGGATGTTCTTCCACTCCTGCACCTGCTTCTTGAAGTGCACCTGGGTGCTGCGCGCCGCGTCCACGGAGGCGGTCAGGAGGTGCGCGGCGGCCAGGCTGGCGCGCTCGCGGCTCAGCGAGGTGCCCAGCTGCGCCACGCCGTAGGCCGCGTACGCGGCGGTCAGCAGGCACAGGACGGCCACCATGGTGAACAGGCGGGTCCCGATCTTCATGTTCCGGATCATCGGTCGTTGCTCCTGGGGAGGGGCGTCCGGCCCACGGCGAGCGGGCGGACGGTGCCGGTGGCGGCCGGGCGCGGGGCCAGGCCGGAGGCGGAGGGGTTCACTGGAAGGCGATCTGCAACTGCACGCGGAGGCGGCCGTCGTCCAGCCGCGCCGCGTCCGTGCCGCCCGTGCGGGCGTCCGGCGTTTCCGTGCTCAGGAAGGTGTAGTCGGCCTGCACCTTGAGGTCGTTGCCGCGCAGGTAGTAGCTGGCGAACGGCGTCACCTCGCGGATGCGGTCCATCTCGCGTGCGTCGCTGGGGTCCAGCCGGCCGTAGCGCACGCCCGCCTCCAGGCGCGCGGGGAGCACCATCACCCCCAGCTGCGTATACCAGCCGCGCCACACCTGCTCGTCCAGGCCGTCCTTGCGCGGGTCCACCGTGCGGCGAAAGGTCTCGGCGCTCCACGACAGGGCGCGGTAGCGGAGCGCGGCGTCGGCGCCCAGGGTGAGGATGCGCGCGTCGTCGCCGTCGTCGCGGGTGCAGCCGGCGGCGGTGCAGGTCTCCATGGGCGACTGCATCCCCGTCGTGCCGTTCACGTCGTACAGCCAGCCGCCGTTCAGGTTGGCGTTGGCGCCAAACGAGACGAGCGGGCGGGCGGGCGCGTCCAGCGCGGGGCCCGTGTACGACATCCGGCCCAGCGGCGACCAGGCCAGGCGGGCGGCCCACTGGTCCGCGGCGTCCTGCTGGCTGTTGCGGTTGTTGCCCTCGCCGTTGAAGACGCCCAGGTAGTATTCCAGCCGGCCGCCCGCGGGGAGCCCC
Source organism: Longimicrobium sp. (assembly GCA_035474555.1). Taxonomy (GTDB): domain Bacteria; phylum Gemmatimonadota; class Gemmatimonadetes; order Longimicrobiales; family Longimicrobiaceae; genus Longimicrobium. The sequence continues at coordinate 2,919 of DATING010000683.1, forward strand.
CACAGCATCACGCCGTCGTCATCGCCCTTGGCGAACTCGTCGGACACCAGCGAGCGGTCGATGGCCTGCTGCGCAAACGAAGACGTAAGCTGCTGGCGGCCGAAGGGCACCTTGAACTTGCCCGCGCGCACCTGCACGTCCGCGTCGCGCAGCCGGTAGTTGAAGTAGGCGCGCTTGAGCGACATGGACGAGCCCGCCAGCTCCATCTGCACCTGGTACTCCAGGCGCGGGTCGTAGGCAAAGCCCTCCACCCCGATGCGCCCGCGGCGAATGCGGAGCAGCGACGTGGACTGCTCCGCCGGGCGGTCGAAGGTGCCGCCGTACAGCTTCTCGTTGGTCTGCGCGTCCGGGTCCGACAGCTGGTAGAGCGTCTGCAGGCGCCCCGTCAGCTTGAGCTTGAAGGTGTCCGCCGGCATCTCGGCGGAGACTTCGGTGGATACGACGGCGGCGGGAGCCTCGGCGCGGGCGCCGGCCGGGGCCAGGACGAGCGCGGCGGCCAGGATGCCGGCGCGGAAGGGCGCGGCACGGTGGGTCATGGGGGATCCTCCGGGGATGGGTCTCGAGTTCATGAGGGGGTGCGGCATCAAGCGGCCGCGCGCTCCACGGCCCGCCGAAGCAGGGCCGGTACGTCCAGGATCAGGCCCACGCGGCCGTTGCCCAGGATGGTGGAGCCGGACACGCCGGGCACCTGCTTGAGCACGCGCCCCAGGGGCTTGATGACGGCCTGCCCGCCGCCGTGCAGGGTATCCACGACCAGCCCCGCGCGCCCCGCGTCGTGGCGGATGACCACCACGCTCTCGCGCCGCGGCGCCGCGCCGGGGACGGACAGGAAGTCACGCAGGCGCAGGAAGGGGAGCGCCTCGCCCCGCAGGCTCAGCACGCCCGCGGCCTCCGCCTCCAGGCGGTCGGCGGGGAGCTCCAGGCACTCCACGACGGACTCCAGGGGCACCACGTAGGTCTCGTCCGCCACGCCCACGGAAAAGCCGTCGATCAGGGCCAGGCTCAACGGCAGGCGCAGCGTCAGCGTCGTCCCCTCGCCGGCCCGGCTTTCCAGCTGCACCGAGCCGCGCAGGGCCTCCACGCCGCGCCGGACCACGTCCAGCCCCACGCCGCGGCCGGACAGGTCCGTCACCGTCTCCGCCGTGGAGAAGCCGGCCTCCAGCACCAGGCGCAGGGTCTCCGCGTCCGACAGCGCCTCGCCGTCGCGCACCATGCCGCGGGTGCGGGCGCGGGCCAGGATGCGGGCGCGGTCCATCCCCGCGCCATCGTCCGTCATCCGCACCAGGATGCCGCCGCCCTCGTGCCGGGCGGAGAGGGTGATGGTGCCCACCGGGTCCTTGCCCGCGCGGCGCCGCGCGTCCGGCGTCTCGATGCCGTGGTCCACCGCGTTGCGCAGCATGTGCAGCAGGGGCTCGCGGAGGTGCTGCGCCACGGTGGTGTCCACCTCCGCGTCCTCGCCCTCCAGAACCAGCCGCACGCGCTTGCCCGTCGCGGCGGCCAGGTCGCGCACGGTGCGCAGGTGCGGGCGAAAGACGGGGCCCAGGGGCACCATCCGCAGCTTCATCACCGCCTCCTGCAGCTCCAGGTGCAGCCGCTCCGCCTCCTCGTGCGCCTCCACCAGCGACGCGCGGGATGCGCCGTCGCCCAGCAGCCGCGCCATCCGTCCCCGGGCGATGGCGATCTCGCCCACCAGGTCCAGCGCCTGGTCCAGCTTGGCCACGTCCACCCGTAGCGTGCGCCGCGCTGCCGGGGCCGCCCCGTCCGCGGGGACGGAGGGCGCCACGGCGACCTGCGGCGCGTCCTCGTCCGTCCCCGGCGCTTCCGTTGCCGAGGCGGCCACGTCCGCCAGCAGCGCGTGCTCGGCGGGGCTCAGCTCGTCGCGTCCCTCGGCCGCGGCGGGGATCAGCGCACGGAGCGCATCCACCGCGCGCAGCAGGAGGGCGATGCGCTCCGCCGTGGGGGCCGCCTCGCCCGCCCGGAGCCGCTCCAGCAGGTCTTCCACCGCGTGGGCAAAGTCCGCCACGGGACGGAATCCCAGCGTGGCGGCGTCGCCCTTGAGGGTGTGGGCGATGCGGAAGACGGTGTGCAGCGGCTCCGCGTCGCCCGGCTGGGCTTCCAGCGCCAGCAGGGCGTTCTCCATGGCCGCGAGCCCTTCTTCGGCCTCGGCCAAAAAGACCTCGATGACGGCGTTCAGGTCGATGTCCATGCGATGTCCTTCAGAGCGGCCGGACCAGGGCGGTCCCGTCGTCGGTGTGGAAGAGGAGCTTGCGTCCGCGCTCCCCCCCGGTGTCCTCGGCCATCACGGGGATCCGCTCGGCCTCCAGGAAGCGGAGCGCCGCCTCCACGTTGCGCGTGCCCAGGTGGCTGGTGGAGCGGCGGAAGGCCTCCACCACGCACGCCCCGCCGAATACCTTGGCCTGCAGCCGCCGGCGGTCGGCGCCCAGGGCCAGCAGGCGCGCCAGCAGCTCGCGCAGGGCCTCGCCCGCGAAGCGGGTGGAGGGCGCGGCGGCGCCGTGGTCGGGGAGCAGGAAGTGGTTGGCGCCCCCCACGCGGAGCGCGGGGTCGAACAGGCACACGCTCACGCACGACCCCAGGATGGTGGTGACGGCGGCCGGCTCGGCGGCCACGGCCAGCGCGCCGGGGTGCAGGTACATGGCGCGGCGGTCGCGCGGGATGTCCGTCACCGTCTCGGCCCGCGCCGCAAGGGCGCGGGTGAGCGCCTCCACGTGGGAGAGCGCGCTCACGCGAAGACCCCTTCCCGGGCGGCGCCGTGCAGCCGGGCGGCGTACAGCGCCGTGGCGGCGTGGGTGGCCAGCAGCCCGAAGAGCTCGTGGTCGAACGCCTCGAACCCCTGCTTCTGCGGGAGCAGCGTGTACACGGCCAGGGCGCCGGTCACGCGGCCGTCCACGGCCAGGGGCACGCACGCGGCGGGTCCGTCGGCGCCCGCGGGGGCCAGCCGGGCCTCGCCGCTCGCCACCACGTCGCGCACGGGCTGCGCATCCGTCAAACGCGCGTCGCGGTCTCCGCCGAACGACGCGGCCAGCGACAGCTCCCCGTCGGGCTCCACCTCGAAGACGGCGAAGTCCTCGGTGCCGATGAGGTTGATGAGGATCTCCTGCAGCGCGTCCAGCACGTCGTCGCGGTGCAGGGTCTGGTGCAGGGCGGTGGTGGCCACGAGGAGCTTGGCGAGCTCGGCGCGGCTGGCCTCGGCCGCGGCGCAGTCGCGCTCCAGCTGCTCGGCGCGGATCTCGGACTCGTCCAAGCCGCGGCGCACGCGCACCAGCTCGCCCTCGCAGCGGTCCAGGCGGTCGCGCAGCCGGTGCCGGGGGGCGGCGTCCGCGGCCGTCTCGTCGTCCCGGTCGTCGTCGGCGGGCATGCGGGAAAGGTTCACGGCGCGCCTCATTCCCCGAGAAAGTTGCGGACCTTGGACATCAGCTCCAGGCCGTCGATGGGCTTGGTGATGTAGTCGCTGCATCCGCTCTGGAAGCCTTCTTCCACGTTGCGCGCCTCGGCCCGGGTGGTGACCATGATGATGGGCGTGCCGCGGGTGGAGTCGTGCGTGCGCAGGTGCCGGCAGGCGGAGAACCCGTCCATGCGCGGCATCACCACGTCCATCAGGATCAGGTCGGGGTTCTCGGCGAGCGCCTTTTCCACCCCCTCCACGCCGTCCTTGGCCGAGACCATCTCGAAGGCGCTCTTGTTGAGGATCATCTTGATCCACATGTGGGTGGTGGCCGAGTCGTCGATCAGCAGGATCTTGCGGCGGGGCGGGGCCTCCGTGCGGGATGCCGCGGTGGGGGCGTAGGCGGTTGCGATCATCGTCCGTGTTCGTGGAGGTGTTGTGGAAGGTGAGGGCGGCGGCCGGGCTCGTCACGCCGCGCCCCGCAGCCCTCTCTAAAGCCGCTTCCGTGCCCTCCCGGACGCCATCCGTTCCCTGTAACGGTAGGCTGCCCTTCCGCAACGGCTTAGGTGTTTTTCCGTTGCGATTCCGTGACGAAAACACGCCGCCGAAATGGGACAAAATGCCCCAGCGTGGGGCGATCGTGCGGGGGCGTTTTTGCGCTCGGCAGACAGATTCGGACTGGCTATATCACACGAATACAATGACTTACTTCAACGCCCGTCGGGAAACGAAA